>JAYSKH010000399.1:0-23310 GCA_043726505.1 Undibacterium sp.
GTGTGCTTTTGAGCCAGCTGCTTAAGCCCTGGCTGGATTCCCTGACGACCGCATCCTTGCGCGCCTTGACCCGCTGCATGTCCACACGGACGTCGCCGCCTATCAGCACGCCATAATCGGCAGCGCGGCGGGCCATCCATGCGGCGCGGGCGCTGGCGATCAGCGTCTTGGTCGGTATGCAGCCTACGTTGACGCAGGTGCCGCCGAACAGTTTCCTTTCTATGATCGCCGTTTTCCTGCCGGACCTGGCCAGCTTCACCGCCAGCGTGGGCCCTGCCTGGCCGGTGCCTATGACGACTGCATCGTATCGGGTATCCATGTGAGCTCCGGGGGATGGCTGATGTAGGGTAATTTTACATGCAACTTGCAACATACGGCAGCTACTGATGAATGATAGACATCCCCTCTCCCGCATGCGGGAGAGGGTTAGGGTGAGGGGCGCTAAACAACTGCAAAAAATTTATGCGCCCGATGGCTAGAATACTTGAAATCAGATTTTTCTAATTTCACACTGGCTACGCTGAAAAAATTCTCTACTTTAGTTTAACCACCCTCACCCCAACCCTCTCCCGCACGCGGGAGAGGGGGCTGCATTCTGAAATTTGCTACTTCACCGCCTGCAAACCTGCCAGCAACGCCTTGTGGAAACCGTCCGGGTCTTCCATCTGCGGCGCATGGCCCAGGCCGTGGAACGAATGACACCATCCCCTCTCCCGCGTGCGGGAGAGGGCTAGGGTGAGGGTCTTCAAGTTGATGTAGAAAATTTACACGCCCGATGGCTAGAATACTTGAAATCAGATTTTTCTAATTTCACACTGACTGCGCTGAAAAAATTCTCTACTTTAATTTAACCACCCTCACCCCAACCCTCTCCCGCACGCGGGAGAGGGGGTTAAATTCAGTAACCTGCTACTTCATCGCCTGCAAACCTGCCAGCAGCGCCTTATGGAAACCGTCCGGGTCTTCCATCTGCGGCGCATGGCCCAGGCCGTGGAATTCCACCAGCGTCGCGTGCGGAATCAGCTTGGCGGCCTGTTTGCCGAGCACGTTGTAGCGCCCTACCTTTGTTTTTACATCCGCCGGGGCGACATCGCTGCCTATTGCCGTCGTGTCTGCGTCGCCTATCAGCAGCAGCACCGGCATCTGCAGCAGCGGGAACTCATACACTACCGGCTGCGTAAAAATCATGTCGTACAGCAGTGCCGAGTTCCAGGCCACCAGCTTGTGGCCGGGGCCCTGGTTCAGGCCGGCCAGCATATCCACCCAGCGTTCGTACTGCGGTTTCCAGCGGCCTACGTAATAAGTGCTGAGCTCATATTTGCGCACGCTGTCGGCGGATAGTTTCAGTTCTCGCTCATACCACTGATCCACGCTGCGATGCGGCACGCCCAGCGCTTTCCAGTCTTCCAGGCCTATCGGGTTCACCATCGCCAGTTGCTCCACCTGTTCCGGGTACATCAGCGCATAGCGCGCGGCCAGCATGCCGCCGGTGGAGTGGCCCAGCACCGTTACGCGCGGCACACCCAGTTTTTCCAGCAGGCCGTGCGTATTGATGGCCAGCTGCTGGAAGGTGTACTGGTAATACGCTGGTTTGGTGGACGTGCAAAAACCAATCTGGTCGGGCACGACAACGCGATATCCGGCGGCGCTCAGTGTACGGATGCTGTCTTCCCACGTAGCGCCGCAAAAATTCTTGCCGTGCATCAGCACCATCGTGCGGCCATTGGGCTTGCCTGTCGCGGCCACATCCATGTAACCCATCTTCAGATGCTGGCCCTGGCTGTCGAACTCAAAGCTTTTCAGCGGATACGGGTAAGTAAAGCCTTGCAGCTCCACACCATAAGAAGGTGCTGGCTGAGAAGTTTGTGCAGCAGCACTGGAAAACGTGCAGGCCAGCACCAGGCTGAGCGAAAAGAATAAGGAACGGGACATGATTGTGTGCGCGGAATGATTAGGTTTCGGAAGCATCTGAATACGGCCTGCCAGACAAATGGCCGGCCGCTGCCAAGCGTACTGTAGCACTGCGCGCATAGTTATGCTGGCAGCCGGACATGAACACAGCACTATCGTACTAGAGATATTGCGGTCACTGCGACAGACTGGCGCAAATTGATCCTGCTTTGCCAGGCCTGGATGGATTTTTAATCAGGCCTTTGCACGAGTCAATTTACCAAACCGATTTTCATGCATGCCCAAGGAGAAACCCATGTCAAATCCAGGTGCAACAAAGCGTAGCGAAAAGGGACTGCTCACTCCGGACAATTGCGTTGTCACGCTGATTGACCTGCAGCCGCAGATGCTGTTCGGCGTGTCCAACTTCGACCGCCAGAGCGTCATCAACAACAATATGCTGCTGGCCAAGGCGGCGCGCATCTTCAATGTGCCGATGGTGCTGACCACCGTGGAATCCAAGAGTTTCAGCGGCAACATCTGGCCGCAGATCCAGGCCATCTATCCGGACCAGGCTCCCATCGAACGTTCCAGCATGAATTCCTGGGACGACAAGAATTTTGTCGCCGCCATAGAAAAGACCGACAAAAAGAAAATCGTGCTGGCAGGGCTATGGACAGAAACCTGCGTGGCGCTGCCTACCGTGCAGGCGATCGCGGACGGTTATGAAATCTATGTGGTGGAAGACTGCTGTGGCGATGTCAGCCAGCTGGCGCATGACAATGCAATGAAGCGCGTTATCCAGGCGGGCGCAAAACCGGTGACTGCATTATCGACGCTGCTGGAATGGCAGCGCGACTGGGCAGAAAAAGACACTTACGACGCGGTCATGGACATCGTCAAGACACATTGCGGTGCGTATGGCGTGGGCGTGGAGTATGCGTACACGATGGTGCACGGCGCGCCGGCATCCAAACCTGCCCCCTACGTGCTTCCACGATGAGGGGATCGTAACGCCTGTTGCGAATAAACTGCGTCTCCGCATTGCCCCGCTGCATGCGGCAATGTTTAAGCCTTGCCCCTGAAACGGAGCAAGGCTTTTTTACGTCCACGCATCCACACGCTTATGCGCGTGGATGCGCAAATGCGCACGATCAGGTACGTGTGATCGATGCACCACCATCCACCAGCGATGCGGTGCCGGTTACAAAGGATGAATCGTCAGATGCCAGATACAGCACCGAGCGCGCCAGTTCTTCCGGCTTTGCAGCGCGTTTCAATGCATGCAGGCCGGTGACAAAGGCTTGTGATTCCGCCGTGTTGTTCATGTCGCGGTACATGTCGGTATCCACGGCACCCGGCAATATTGCATTCACACGCACACCCTGCGGACCGAACTCGGCAGCCAGCGCCTGCGTCAGACCGATCAGGCCGGATTTGCTGGCGGCGTAGGCGGCAACGCCGGGGAAAGCAAAGCTATGGCCGACAAAGGTGGACGTAAAGATGACCGAACCGCCGCCGCTTTTCAGCATGGCAGGGATCTGGTGCTTGGCGCCCAGGAAGGCGCTGGTCAGGTTCACGTTCAGTGTGTCGATAAAGCCCTGCGCCGAAACGCCGGTGCTGGGGCCCATTTCACCAAGGATACCGGCATTATTGAACGCCACATCCAGACGGCCAAACTTGGCCACAGCCAGATCCACCAATGCCTGTGCATAGGCTTCAGACTGCACGTCGCCTGCCAGCGCAACCGCAACGCCGCCTTCTGCGGTGATCTCGGCAACCAGGCTATCCAGCTCTGCCTGGCGGCGCGCGCCAACGACAAGCTTGGCGCCCTCCTGCGCAAACAATTTGGCAGTGGCGCGGCCTATGCCTGCGCTGGCGCCGGTGATGATGACAACTTTTTCGTTTAAGCGGTTCATGATGATTTCCCTGTATGGTGGTTGGTTTCACATCCGCCATGCTGCCAAAACTGGGCTTGCTGCGGTCTGTACAGCCACTATATGTTTCACAAGCCCGGCCAACAATGCACCAGTTATTGATGCATCATTCATCATTTATGAATGATGCATGCCGCCTGACGGATGGAATTTGGAAGCCAAGAACAAGACAGGGGGAAAAGGAGAAAAGGAGAAAAACCTGATGCGCAATAGGCTGCCGGCGGTATCGCCTGGCAGCCGCATGGCTGAAACAGTGCGCTTCTGCTGCTTAAGAACCTACGCTACCGGTAACTGGCAACACGATGCCGGTGATATAGCTGGAGCAGATTGATGATGCCAGGAATACATAGGCCGGTGACAGCTCTTCCGGCTGCGCGGGCCTGTGCATGTCTACACCGGTACCGAATTTGGCGATCTCTTCACCGCTCTTGTCGGCAGGGTTCAGCGGCGTCCATACCGGCCCCGGCGCTATCGCATTAACCCTGATCCCTTTCGGCAACAAGTTGGAGGCCAGCGACTTGGTAAACGCATGGATCGCGCCCTTGGTGGTGGAGTAATCCAGCAAACTCTTTTCACCTTCCAGCCCGGTCACAGAACCGGTATTGATGATGCACGAACCCCTCTTCAGGTGCGGCACCGCTGCCTTGGCCATGTGAAAATAGCCGTAGACATTGGTTTTCATCGTCTCGTCAAAGCGTTCTTCGCTCAAATCGAGGATGGAATCTGCGTGCTGCTGGAAGCCGGCGTTGTTGACCAGTACATCCAGCTTGCCGAACTGGTCCACGGTTTTCTGGACGGCGGATGCGCAAAAACCGGCGTCCCTAACATCGCCGGCAATCAGCAGGCATTTGCGGCCTTCGGCTTCGATATGCATCTTCGTTCTTCTGGCATCGTCATGCTCATCCAGATAAACGATCGCGACGTCCGCACCTTCGCGCGCAAACAGCACCGCAACCGCGCGGCCTATGCCGGAATCGCCGCCGGTGACAATGGCGACCGCACCGTTAAGTTTGCCGCTGCCTTTGTAAGCCAGCGCCATGAACTGCGGCTGCAGTTTCATTTCAGATTCATGGGCGGGCTTTTCCAGATGCTGTGCAGGCATGGGCGGCGCGGGGCGCTTGATGTCGCTGGTCTGCACCGCTTCTTTTTCGCTTTCGCCCTTACTTTCAACCTTACTTTCAACCTTATTTTCGCCTTTGGCTTGCGGCTTCTGCTCATCCCTGCTGTCCTGCTCACGCTGGAATTCGCGCTGCCTGGCAGCGGTGCTGCCCGCAGCTTCTGTTTTCTGCTCACCGGTTTTCTTTTGTTCCGGCCTGGATTCTGGATTCGACATCTTCATCTCCTTGATCTGCAATCTTGATCTTGATATTTACATTGCGTTATTGCGTTCATTACCGTTGTTTGGCGCTTATGCCTGGTTCAGCACGGAGCGCTGGTCTTGCCCGCGATAATCCTGCCAGCTCGTTGCGCCGGCGCGCCGCCATTGGCAGCACGAACCAGCCGGCAATACAAAACACCAGCACCGCCGTGGCGAAGAAAATACTGAGGAAAGGCGTTTCCAGCACCATCGACGACACCACATAGGCATCTACCGCCAGCGCTACCGACAGACTGAGCATTGCGGAATACAGCAAGCGCGAAGTCAGGTCTATTGTGTGTCTGGAAGCAACTCCGGGGCTGGCGATGCGGTGATAAGCGACGGGCGCCATCACCAGCACCATGGAAATCATCGTCAGCAGCAGCGACAACAGGTGCACATGCTGCTCAACGGCATGCAGGTCGTCAAACCGCTGGTTCAAGACAGCAATAGTCTGAAACCCCAGCAAGGTCTGCACGCCGGGCAAAATAGTCCGCGCCTCGGCGAGGCTGTTGTCCGACTCTTCCTTCAGACTTTCCCGCTCTGCGTAGTCTGCATATTGCGATTGCGAGCGGACTTGCGGTTTGTTGTCTGTCATCATCATGCACCCCCAATGGTCAGACCTTGAGTGTCCGGCCCACGCACTATCAACACCGTGCGCAGACACACGCTGCACAAGCGCCCACTGCCTGCAGCGTATATAAAAATTGCGCGGAGGATATCCGCGCAATCTGCCGACAGAATGGGGGCCGGGGGGCCGGTACCCCCGGTCAGCCGGCACTTACACTATTTGGATTTGCCGTGGCCAGCATCCGCTGCTGTCCCGCTGGTGGAAGCAGAGCCTGTAGAAGCAGCGCCTGTCGCGTTAGCCGTACCACTCTTGCCCTGGTCTTGCTGGCCTGAAGGGGCCGTGCTTCCGGCCTGCCCTTGCTGACTGGAACGGCCATTGCGCCAGGTGCCGAACTCGTCGGAGAACTTCTGGTAGCGTTCCTTGCGCCAGTCGTTGTAGTCATTGTCCAGGTTGCGGATCTGCTCGCCGCGCCATTGATGGTAGTCCGGGTCAAAATGGCCCTGATGGTTCTGGCCGGGGCTGTATTGCCCATACTGCTGGCCCGATTCGCCGTAGCCGCTGCCATAGTCGCGGCCGCTGCTGCCGTAGCCCTGGCCTGCATTGCTGAATGCTTGACCTGCTGCTTGACCTCCGCCGTAGCCACCGGCATCTCCACCATACTGCCTGCCGCGACCGCCTTGCCGGCCACCATATTGTCCGGATTGCTGGTCGGAAGAACCGTAGGCGCCATAAGGCTCATATTCGCGCCCGCCATTTCCACCGCCGCTTCCCCCACTATTACCACCGCTATTTCCACCGCCATTGCGGCCGGCGTTGCGCTCCAGCCAGTCGCCACGGCCATAGGGCTGGCCAAAGTAACGGTTGTCATCGCTCTGGCCGCCGGTTTCGCGGCTGCGTTCGCCGTACAGGTCATCATCGGCTGCGTAGCTGGTATCGAAATCTTCATTCGACGAAAAGCTGCGCGCAGTCCTTTGCTGCTGTGAAGGATAATTACCGGAACGCGAACCCTGGTTGTAGGTATCGCCACGCTCGCTGTAGCGGTCATTGTCATTCTCGGCCCAGTTGCCACCGCGCCCCTGGGTGGAACGCTCATTGCGGTCGCCGCGGCTGGAACGGCTTTCATTTTGATAAGAACCGGCATGCTCATTTTTGTTTCTCATATCCATCTCCTCAAGAATCTTCGTATCTTCCTTCGTATCTGCACATCACAGTGGCGGCTTCCGGCAAATGGAGCACCGGCGCCAGCTAAAGTGCCGTACCAGTCTAGCCACATGCCTATGCCGGACGTATAGGAAGAAACCGAAGCCGGTGTAAGAATCCGCTGTCGGCGCGCAGCGAGATTCCCGGCAATTTCTGGCAAATGAAGCTTGAGAAAAATCAGCGCCGGCCTATGGACAGCAAGGCCTCCTTGACGCGTGCCAGGCCGAAGCGCCACACCTGCTCCGCCTTGATATGCGGCATCGTCGGCAACTCTGCCGGATCAATGAATACATTCAATATCGCCGGGCCGGGCGCCTGTAGCAGTTGCTGCAGGCCGCTGTCCAATTCAGATGGTTTTTTGACCGTGAAACCGTGCGCGCCGCAGGCCTGCGCATAGGCGGCAAAGTCGATGTTGGGGAATTCACTGCCCTTGTAGGCGGGCAATCCGGCCTCTTCCATCTCCAGATGCACAAGCCCCCACTCCTTGTTGTTGAAGACAATGACCTTGACCGGCAGCCGGTGCTCTACGCTGGTCATGAATTCGCCCAGCAACATCGTAAAGCCGCCATCGCCCACGCACACGACCACCTGCTTATCACGGTTCAGCACCTGCACGCCGTTGGCCTGGCCCAGACTGGTGCCGACCGCTGCATTGTTGAAAGACGCGAGGATACGCTGCTGGCCGCTCTGGCGCAGCCAGTTGCCGCACCACAGCGTGACGATGCCGGTATCGATGATAACGGTGGCGTCATTGTCCAACTTGTCGCTGACGGCGCGTACTACTGCTTCCGGGTTGATGAGCTCGGATTCTTCTTTCAGCACGGCGCGCTTGTCCAGCATCGCGCTCCACTTTTCGCGATCTGCGCTGACCTTGTTCAGGAAGCTGTTGTCTTCCCTTTGCGGCACCTGCAGCAATAGCTGCGCCAGCGTCGGCCCGACAGAACCCTTGATGCCCAGCTTGACGCCGGTGCGGCGGCCCAATATTTCTGCTCGGGTATCAATCTGGATGACGTTGCCGTGCTCGGGCAGGAATTCGGTGTATGGATAATCGGAACCCAGCATCAGCACCAGATCGGCATTTTTCATCGCATCGACGCCGGGCGCGCCGCCTATCAGCCCCACGCCGCCTATCCACAGTGGATGCGAATACGCCACCATGTCCTTGGCGCGGAAGGTATGCATGACAGGCGCATTCAGCCGCTCTGCCAGTTGCAGCACCAGCCGTATGGCAGAACGGCAGCCGTCGCCGGCGAAGATGGCAATATTCTTCGCGCCTTGTATCAGTTGCGCGGCTTCTGCCACGTCTGCGACTGCGGCGGCTGTCTCCGACATCGGCCGCAGCGTCGGCAGGCTCAGTATCTTGCCCTTTGTCATGGCGCTGAAGACCTCTGGCGGAATGTTCAGGTGCGACACGCCGCGCATGCCGTAGGCGTTGGCAATGGCCTGATGGAACACATGGGCCGCCTGTTCGGGGCTGGCCAGCGTCTGCGTATAGACGGCCACATCGCGGAACAGCAGATCGGGCGTATTTTCCTGCAGATAGTCATTGCCGCGCTGCGTAGCAGGCACGCCGCCGGAGATTGCCAGCACCGGTGCATGGTCCTTGTGGGCCTCATACAGGCCGGCGATCAGATGGTTGGCGCCGGGGCCGGTGGTGCCGCAGCATACAGCGAGCTCGCCAGTCAGCTTGGCCTGGCCAGCGGCCGCCAGCGCGGCACCCTCTTCATGCCGCACGCCTATCCACTGGATGTCGCGCTGCTTGCGGATGGCTTCCGTCAGTGGGTTCAGCGCATCGCCAACAACGCCGAACACATGGCGCACGCCGACCTGGTGCAGGGTTTCAACCAATAGTTCGGCAACGGTTTTCGACATTCTGTTCTCCTTGATCAATATTGCCGCGGCCCATACACGAATGACGGGCAAGCGGAGATAAAGCGATGCTAAATGGGCAAGCAACGCGCTTCTATGCGCTAACGCACATTTTCTGAAGGAATGCCGTACTGGAATGTAGCCCAGCGAACAGACTGTCCTACGCGCATGCAATAAACTGCACAAAGAAGATGAACAGATCCGCAGAGGTTTGACCGGTCTGCGGACAATGGGATGAAAACTAAAGTCACTACCGTAGGAAGGCTCCCACGCACATGCCGCGTCCCGGCGTCCAGCATCAGTGCGTGTCGCCTGTCAGGCTGGCTGTCAGACGCGAACTAACATGAATCAAGCAACAAATTTTAAGCAACAGGCCTTAAAACATAGCCCATTGAAGACTATTTCTCCTGGAGACAAAGGAAACCATGCAACTAGGAATCCGCAATTATTTCGTGTACCTGTCATTTCCGCCGGATGAGCTTGTCGATTTCGACAGGATCAATGCGGTGTTCGTCAAACATGCTTTCCGCAATAGCGTGCGGGTGGGCAAGGAACTGTACGAACTACCCAGCGGTGTCTACCGGATATCGGAAGAGATGACGATTGCAGAAGTGTTGCAGCTGGTGGCGCGCTGCCTGGAGGGTATCGTCAAGCATATTGAGATCCTAGTCATCGAGGGGCTGAAATTCCAGGGCATGGGATTGAAGGCAATTGCGCGCAAAAGCATCTAATGGCAGAAAGATAAAAAGCGTATTTTTAATGTTGCCGCAAGCTCGTTTTTTTTTACAGGTCATGGCCCGGGTGGCAGAATTTACAACTTATAATACGCATTAGAAGATAGGCCATAACAAGACAGACCATAAGAAAAAAATGCTAGTGCCATCGGGCCAGCCTCCGGAACAGGTCGCATAGAGCACATAGAGCATCCAGCAAGAAAACATTTAAAAAAAACTGCAGATGACTACTCAAGACGATCTCAGCAAGAGGTTTCCGGCCCAGCCTGGAATCGCGTTAAGCGACTTGCCTTTCCCTATTGTCGGCATAGGCGCATCCGCTGGCGGCGTCAGCGCGCTGGTGCGCTTTTTTGAAAACATGCCGGAATCGACCGGCATCGCCTTCGTTGTCGTGCTGCATCTGTCGCCCAAGCATGAAAGCAATATTGCGCAGATCCTGCAGGGGCCCGCCCGGATGCCGGTACAGCAGGTCAACGACACGGTGCGCATCCAGGCCGACAATGTCTATATCATCCCCCCCAACAAGCATCTGCTGATGAATGACGGCTGCCTGCGGCTGGTGCCGCCGGAACGCCCGCCAGGGCCGCATGTGGCGATAGACCTGTTTCTGCGTACACTGGCCGAAACCCACCGCGAGCGCGCGATCAGCATCATCCTGACTGGCGCCGGCTCGGATGGCGCCCTCGGCATGACACGCATCAAGGGCGAAGGCGGCATTACGATTGCGCAAGACCCGGATGACGCCGAATACGACAGCATGCCGCGCAGCGCGATAGAAACCGGCATGGTAGACCTGGTGCTACCGGTGGCCGACATGCCGCAAAAACTGGTGGAGCTGCGCAGGATTTCTGCCGCGATCCGCCTGCCGACGTCCAATGACCATGCATTCAACGCCGCGCTGCCGCTGGTAAACGCCAAGGTGCAGGCCGCCGAAGCAGCGCTGAAAGACATCATGGCGACCTTGCGCGCGCGAACCGGCCATGATTTCCTGCACTACAAGCGCGCTACCGTGTTGCGGCGAATAGAGCGCAGGCTGCAGGTGAATGCCTTGCCGGACATCGGCATGTACCGCGATTATCTGGAGCAAAACCAGAAAGAAACACCGCTGTTGCTACAGGACATGCTGATCGGCGTGACTAATTTTTTCCGCGACCGTGAGGCGTTTGAAGCGCTGGAACGGGATATCCTGCCCAAAATCTTCAAGTCTGCGAGCAACACTGAGCAGGTACGCGCATGGTCGGTGGCTTGCTCCACCGGGGAAGAAGCCTATTCGCTGGCCATCCTGATGGCGGAGCAGGCGGCGGTATCCGACAAGCAGCTTGATCTGCACGTCTTTGCGACCGACATCGATGAGCAGGCAATCGACATCGCGCGCCAGGGCACCTATCTGGAATCTATCGTGACGGATGTGGCGCCTGCGCGCCTGCGCCAGTATTTCACGCATGAAACCGGCCGCTTCCGCATCCATAAGGATATCCGCGAGAAGGTGCTGTTTGCATCGCACAATATCCTGCGCGACCCGCCCTTTTCCAAACTGGACCTGATCTCTTGCCGCAATCTGTTAATCTACCTGGACCGCGATATACAGAGCAAGATATTCGAGATGTTCCACTTTGCATTGCGGCCAGGTGGCTACCTGTTCCTCGGCAGCTCGGAATCGGCAGATGCAGCATCGGAATTTTTCATTCCGGTGGATAAAAAGAACCGTATTTACCGCGCTTCTACCGTCGCCCGCAGGCACTATGTGGCGCCACAGCCGTTCCGCGGGCAGGATCGTATGCTGTCGGCAAAATCCGTTGCCGACATCGCCGGAAGAAAGAAGCTGCCCATGGAAGAACTTCATCAGAGGTTGATGGAACAGTATTCGCCGCCCAGCGTCATCGTGGATCAGAACCATGACATCGTCTACCTGAGCGGCCAGGTTTCACGCTTCCTGCAATATCCTTCCGGCAGGCCCACGCATAACCTGATTACCGCCGTGCATGCGGACCTGAAGCTGGATCTGCGCGCGGCGCTGTTCCAGGTCAGCCAGTCGCGCAGCCCGGCGGAAACCCGGCGCGTGACGATGAACCAGGGCACCAATGACGATGCGCGCAGCACGGTCAGGATTATCGTGCGCCCCATTCTGGCGGAGGACGCATCCAACCTGATGCTGGTGCTGTTCGACGAAGAAGAGGCCTTGCCGGACACCGGCCCCAGTGCGGCAAACAGCAGCACTGGTCCGGCCATCGCGCAACTGGAAAGCGAACTGAAACGCACGCAAGAACAGTTGCAGTCAATTATCGAGCAATATGAAGAGTCGTCGGAAGACCTGAAGGCATCCAACGAAGAATTGCAGTCCATCAATGAAGAGCTGCGCTCCGCCACCGAAGAGCTGGAAACCAGCAAGGAAGAACTGCAGTCGATCAATGAAGAGCTGATCACCGTCAACTTTGAACTGAAAACCAAGGTGGATGAAACTTCAAAGGCCAACGACGATCTGCAGAACTTTGTTTCTGCCACCGACATCGCCACGGTCTTTGTGGACCGCGGCCTGCGCATCAAGCGTTTTACACCCCCTGTGGTGGCTATCTTCAACATGATTGCCAGCGACGTGGGCCGTCCGCTACGGGATATTACGCACCGGCTGGACTATGCAGAAATGGCCGACGACGTCGAGCTTGCTTTTGAAACCCTGCAACTGATAGAACGCGAAGTCCATGGCAGCAACGGCCGCTGGTACATCGTACGCCTGCTGCCCTACCGCACGGCGGAAGACAGGATAGAAGGCCTGGTGCTGACCTTTATTGATATCACTACCCGCAAACAGGCGCAGGAAAATCTGCGTCTGGGTGAAGAACGCATGCACCTCGTGGCGGCCAGCACCAAGGATTACGCCATCATCACGATGGACATGGCCGGCCTGATCACCAGCTGGAACACCGGCGCCGAAAAAATGTTCGGCTATGGCGAGCGCGAAGTCATGGGCCACAGCGCCGAGCTGATCTTTGTGCCGGAAGACATGGAAAGCCACGCTTTTGAGCAGGAAATCCAGCATGCCAATCAATTCGGCCGGGCCGAGGATGAACGCTGGCATCTGCGCAAGAACGGCTCACGGCTCTACTGCAGCGGCATATTGTCGCCTCTGGTGGACGACACGATACAGGGTTATGTCAAGATCGCGCGTGACGTCACAGGCGACAAGCACGCCGCCGTGCGCCAGCATGCGTTGCTGGAACAGGAAAAACAGATACGCCAGCAGGCTGAAGAAGCGGCCCGCACACGTGATGAATTTTTTGCCGTGCTGTCGCATGAACTGAAACAGCCGCTGAACCTGATCGCCTTATCGGCCGAGACACTGGCGCGGCTGCCGGAAACCCGGGAACTGCCGGGCGTCACCCGTATTGCACTGACGCTGAAACAGACGGTAGCCGGCCAGGCCAAAATCATAGACGACCTGCTGGACCTGTCGCGCCTGCACACCGGTAAGCTGACACTGGAACGCAGCACCGTCGACATGGCGCAGACAGTCAGCCACATGGTGCAGCTGATCGGCAGCGACGCCGGCAAGAAACATATCAAGCTTCAGCTTAATTTAAGCGGCAGGCCGGTGCTGATAGACGCGGACCCGGTCAGGGCCGAACAGATCGTATGGAACCTGCTCAGCAATGCGGTCAAGTTCACGCCGGAAGGTGGGCGAGTGGAACTGACGCTGATGGAACAGCAGGGTTTTGCCCGCCTGGAAGTGGCCGACACCGGCAAGGGCATCCCCAGCGAGTTTCTGCCTTTTGTGTTTGACATGTTCCGGCAGGCCGATTCCGGCAGCACCCGCCAGCACGAAGGCATGGGCATAGGGCTGGCACTGGTCAAGGAACTGGTGCATAGCCATGGTGGCAGCATAGAGGTGGAATCGCCGGGCGAGGACCAGGGAAGCCGGTTCCGGGTTTTCATGCCGCTGGCAAACGCACAGGCACTGCCGCCTGTACAACCCGTTTCCATTGAAGATGCCGCCGTTCTGGCGGGCAAACGCATTCTGCTGGTGGAAGACTCTACCGACATACTGGAAGCCCTGGGTGCGCTATTGCGCGGCGAAGGCGCCATTGTCACTCTTGCGTCCAGCGGCGAAGCGGCCATTGCCTGCCAAGGCCAATTCGGCGCCTTTCGATCTCATCATTTCCGACATTGGCATGCCGTTGATGGACGGCCACAGCCTGCTGGCCGAACTGCGCGCACTGGATGCAACCCAGAAAGCCCCGGCGCTGGCGCTGTCTGGGTTTACGCAGCCCAAGGATATCGACAAGTCGATGAAGGCAGGTTTTGTTGCGCACCTGAAAAAAACCGCTGATCTTTGAAGAAATCATCAGCATGGCGCGCCGGTATTGCCGTTAAGCCGCGCCCGGTTTCACCGGTGTGCGGTGCTTTTGCTACTTGTGCTACTTGTTCTATTTTTTCTACTTTTTGTTGACGGCGCTTTCCAGCTGTTCCTTGTTCATGCTGGAGCGCCCTTTGATGCCCTTGTCTTTTGCTTCGTTGTATAACTGCGCATAAGTACGACCGGCAGCACCTGAATGAGAGCGCTTGCCACCACGGTGTGAAGGCGATACGTCATTCACACTCGATTTGCTGGCAGTTTTGGATTCGCCTTGCTGCGCGCGCTCCTTGTTGACGGTGCGCGCGGCGATCTCTTCGGCACGGCCGGTACTGCCGCCCCTCTCCTTGACGCTGTCCTTGATGTGCTGGTACTGGCGTTCCCGTTTATCACTCCACGTTTTTTTGGGCATGTTGTTCTCCTTGGCACTGACGGAGGGCTAGCCTCCTTTTTCAGAAAAATCCCACGCCTATTAGATTAAGACACTCAAACTGCGCGACGGATAAGACAAAAACACTGTGGTGTGTAGGAATTGAAGAGAGTTTAAGCCTGCCTACTTTGCAGGCCGCGTACCAGCGTCGTTTTTGTATAGGCAAGCTCAAAACCCGCCCTTAACGCATTGCGCGCGCTGACATTGGATGGCCGCGCCGTGATACTGGCCAGCGTGCAGCCTTCCCTCTTTGCATCTTCCAGCCTCGCCTGCAGCAAGGCCTGCTGTATGCCGCGCCCGCGGTAGTGGGGCAAGGTGCTGGCGACATACAGGTGGGCAATGCCGTCCAGCAAACCCAGGCCTGCAGAACCGGCAACAACGCCATCTGCCAGCGCGAGATACAGCCGCGTATCGCTACGCGCCAGGGCTACCCTGGCCAGCGCTTCCAGCAGGGCCACAGGTCGTTGCTGCGTCTGTACCGAAAAGCCGGCAACGCAGGCGCTGAAAAAAACTTCTGCATTATCGGCGTTGACGCCGACAATCTGCACGCCGGATACCGGTGGCGTCTGAGTGCTGCCGTGCCGCAGAGTTTTGACAAAGGTATTGCTAAATGCATTGACCACATAGCCGCGTGCGCCTAATAACTGCAATGCGTCTGCGCCTATATACGGGCAGATATCAATCTCTGTCGCCAGGCCCAGCCCGGCGTAAGCGGCTTCCAGCGCGGCCAGTTCATCCTCGCTTGCAGCAGCACCCAGCCCAAATCCGGTTACATGGTTCAGCTTGCGGCCGAACGCAGCTGTCGTCAGCGCTGCGATACCGCCCGCCACATCTATCGTGCGCGCGCCTTCGCCGACGTGCTGGCGGGCATACTCATGCACCTGCCTTGCCAGATGCTGTGCTTCTGCGTGCTCCAGGTTGTGGGCCAGTTCAGGGGTCATGGGAAGAAATGCCATATTTGCGCAGGCCAGAGCCGGACGATGGTGAAACACCGATTTTAGCATTCACGCATGCAATGCCGAACGCCTACTGCCGAAGGCCCGGCATTGTCGCCCGCACATAAGTCCGCTACACTGAACTGATGCTCGCCCAACTCTCCGACGAATCCCTGATGTCGCTTTATTGCGAAGGCGATTTGCTGGCTTTTAAGGAACTGTACCGGCGCCACAGCCAGGGCCTGTATCGTTTCCTCGCGTGGCGTTCGCCGCGCCGGGAATGGGTGGATGAAATCGCGCAGGATAGCTGGACCGGGCTGCATCATGCGCGTGAACGCTACCGCGCGGAAGCGGGCTTTCGTACCTACCTGTACCAGATTGCGCGCAACCGTCTCATCGATTTGCTGCGCCAGCAGCAAATCACGCTGGCCAGCGAACTTGGGCAGACGGCCGATGGCAGTGACGTGTTTGAACAGCTGGCCGACCACAGCAATGAAGAGCTGCCGCCGGATGCGCTGCTGGAAAACAAACAGCAGATCGCGGGCCTGTATGCGGCAGTGGGCGCCCTGCCCGGTGATCAGAAAGAAGCGCTGATACTGCAGCAGTTCAGCGGCATGAGTCTGGATGAAATTGCGCAGCTGACCGGCGTGCCGGCAGAAACGGTAAAAAGCCGGCTGCGTTATGCGATGCGCAAGTTGCGGCAAGTGCTGGTACCAGCCCTTGCGCAGGAGGAACAGGCATGAGTAATAAAGAATATCAACAAGGACAGGAAGACGCGGAACTGGAAGAATTCCTGCAGGGCCGGGGCGAGCTCGCCGCGCATCTGCAGGCCTTGCCACAGCAAATGCCACCGCCAGAACTGGACGACGCTATCTTTGCCAAAGTGGAAGCAGCGCTGCGCGAGGGAAAACCCGCTCCGCAGGCTGCTGCCAATGATGCCCGCATTCCCGAAGCAGCAAACGCTCCTGCGCTGCCTTTGCGCAAGCAAGCCTGGTGGCGCGGCGCGCCGCTGGCGACTGCGGCCAGCGTGGCGATTGTCGGTTTTCTGGGCCTGCAATGGCGGCATCAGCTGGAACTCGATGTGCCGGTGCCGGCTCAGGAAATTTCCAACGTTCCAGCCGCTCCTTCCGCTGCGGCTGGCACTGCAACGCCACCTCGCCAGCCTGAGCAGGCACCCACTGACGTATCCAGGGAGTCTGCCGATACTTCGCCCACACAAATTGCAGCCCCGCCTGTACCCGCGCGGGCACAGGCCGAGCTTGCAAAGAAAAGTTCGGATAAATCAACTGCTACGGCTGCTCCGCCACCGTCACCAGAACCCGCACAATCATTCGCCAAACCCGTCATTGCAGGCTCAGTTGCTGCCTATACTGATGCGCCAAAGCTCAAAAGAGCCGAGCTTGCACCAAATACGGTACAGGATATGACGCAAAATACGGCACAGGATGCCGCTCAGAATACTGCACCGCGGCCAGCGTCGCCTGCAAACCTGATACCTGCTCCACCGGCCGATTCTTTACCAGCGCTCGCGGCTGCGCCTGCGCCGCTTCCCCCACCTGCGCCCTCACCTGTAATCGCTCCCGCTCCGGTGCCAATGGCGATACCCTACTCCTCGCGCACCACCGTAGAATCGCGCTTGCGCGTGCCTGTCGCCAAGCAGCGCGCCGATACCTCTTTAACCGAGAAACAGGCAGCCGAGGCCAAACAGCATCTGAATTTGGTCGAAGAGTTGCTGAAAGCCGGCCTGCGTAGCGATGCGCTGAAAGAATGGGACAAGTTCCGCAAAGCCTATCCCGACTATCCGGTACCGGATACGGTCACTGAAAAAATCGAAGCGCTGCAACACTAAAAGCCGCACCGGCAAATGCCGGGCGGCTTGT
Organism: Undibacterium sp.; assembly: GCA_043726505.1. Lineage (GTDB taxonomy): Bacteria > Pseudomonadota > Gammaproteobacteria > Burkholderiales > Burkholderiaceae_D > Undibacterium. The sequence continues at coordinate 17,152 of JAYSKH010000399.1, forward strand.
TGGCGAATATTAGCTGGTGCTGGCCAGCTTTATCGCCAGCTAGAACAAGGACTTCACCAGCCTTTAGGCTTCACCTCAAATTCACCGACGAACACTGTATCTCCGCTGTCCCGCAAGCGCAGCGTGATCATTTGGTCCTTTGCCTCCGGCGTGCCAAAACCGGTGGTCAGCTTCAGTTGCAGGGTGGTGGCGCCGGCAACGACCTGCTGGCGGTTGCCGTAGAAGTTGGCCTGTATCTTGTATTTTCCGGGTTTGGCGCTACGCAGCGAAAACTCTTCCGGTCCATATCCCTGCGTCACATCGGCTGACATGTGGCCACCCTGGCGGGTTAGCTGGTGGCCGTAGTAGCATTTTTCATTATTCGGGTCCGTCACCCACAGGTCCATGTCGCTGTTGTCCGCATCCCAGCTCATTACTGCGCGCACGTCCAGTGGCATGTTGACCAGCAGGCGCGGATCGACGCGGCTGGTGTCCAGCCTGATTTTTTGCGCAGCAGCCTTGGCGGCAATGGCATTCAGTTCAGCCAGCGAAATCATTTCTATATCGCGGAAGCGGCCATCCCATTGGCGCATGACTACTTCATTCAACTGATCTATCGCCGCCTGATATTGCTTGCCGGCGGCATAGGCCAGGCCAAGGTCGCGCCAGGACTGCGGTTCTTCTTCCGCCAGTTGCTGCACCTTGATGAATACCGGTATCGCCAGCTCAGGCGCGTTCGCTTCCAGCAGCCGGTAACCGAGTATGCGCAGTACCTGGCGGTTTTCCAGATCCATCTCGGCCAGGTTGGACAGCACGCGCAAACCCAGGTCGCGGCGGCCTTTTTCAAACAGCATGTCCGCTGCATCGAGGAAGAAAGCGCTACTGTTGGCATACCCCGGCTTTTCATCCAGATAGATGGCATACACGGCGTCTGCACTGGCGGCTTTCATGCGGGCGATATAGGGTGCATCGGAAGTCCATTTTTTCAGCGCAATACCGATGGTGTCTGGCGTGAAGCCGCCCTCCGCTTTCTTCATGCTGCCGCTGGCTTTGTCAGATGCGGCATCTACACTGCGCATGCGGCGTGCTTCCAGCTGCCCTACCATTGCTGGCGCTGGAGCAGGAACTTGCGACCGCGCCGATAGTGGCACGGGCATGGGTGCAGGATCAGCGGGCGGCGGAGGCGCCGGCATTCTCCTTGGTACCGGTATAGGCCTGGGCATAGGATTGTCTGCACCGGGCAACTGCCCGATAAACGGTTTTTCGACTACATCGCTCTTGGGGAAAGGCGTATTCCACCATTGCTGCTTGCGCAGGAACTGATCAACTACGCTTTGCAGATGTTTGTCGCGCTCCTGCTGCAATTGCGTGAAGCGCAGATTTTTCATCATGCCGTAGGCTTTCTGGTAAGCCTCTGGCGGGGTGATGTCGTAACGCGCATAGTCTGCCAGGCTTTCCAGCACGATCAGCGAGGTTTCGCGGCTGGGTATGCCGAACTGCTGGCCCAGGCGGCGGATCTCGGCGCGCTGGTTGTCGTAGTCTGCTTCCAGCGCATGCAGGCGATAGCTGGCCCACAGGTAGGCGGCCAGAGGATGCGCGGGCGACTTTGCCGAGACCGGCACCGTCAGCTGCCTTTGCTTGCCGCCTTGCGACAAGGTAAGTTGCAACTGCGCCTCGGGGTTTTGCAATATACCCGCAATGCGCAGTACGCCACCCCGCACTTCCGGCGATTCCATCTGCAGCCTGGTTGCGCCGGTGGCGCTGAGGGCAACGATACGGGGTCCCTCAGCCAGCAACTCCTTGGCGGCAACACCCGGCGCTTGCGGCGACACCTGTATCAGCTTGCCGCCGCTGCGTTCCGCCAGCGCAGCGAGCCTGCCGGTATCGGCCACCGGGGATGAATTCAGCGCATACAGGCGCTGACCCGTAGCCAGTACCTGCGCGGACGCATTGCCGTAGTTGTTCAGTCCATCACTGAACAGCAGGTATTCACCGACGTCAGACTGCGGCTGCCAGTTGTTCAGTGCGCTGGCGCCGTCATACACGGTGGCCTGCAGCGCAGCGCGCAAGGCGCTCCAGTTGCCGTTGCTGACCTTGTACACTTCCCTTGCTTCGGGTCGGTCGCGCAGCCGCGTCAGCCTTACTTCGGCCTTGCCTACCGCCTTGAAATAGGCGTCCAGCTCGTTCAGCTCGGCTTCCACTGCGCGGTTGGCGCCGGAGCCGGAACTATCCCACAGCAAACCGATTACCGATGGCAGGCTGCGGTTGCCGGCAGCGGGCAACACCGATGCGCCGTTCAGTGGAATCTCTGTGACAAAGTAGGTATTGCCGTCGCGCTCCTGTATTGCCGTTTCGGCCTGCGTGGCGGCGGGCAGCACGATATCCAGCGCACCGCCGGGGGTGTAGCGCGATTTAGAGAATTCGGCCTGGTAGCCATCGCCGCTGCGCTCGAAGCGGATATCCGCCGCCGCACCGATGGCACCCATGCTGCCGCTGACCTGCGGTGCAGCAGCAGCAGCAGTGGCAGCACCATGCAGTTTGATGCTGACACTGAAATCCTTCAGCTTCTGGCCGGCCGCAAACGCCAGCGGCAGCCGGTACAACAGACTACCGCCCTGCGGCAACAAGGATTCCATATAGCTGAACTGCACGGTGCGTGTGCCGCCCGGCGGCACAGGGTAAATCCTCAGCTTGAAGTTATTGCCTTGCGTGACCTCCAGCAAGCCGGGATCTACCCGCCGCCGCTCTATCGCTTCAAACACCTGCCTGCCCTTGGCTTTTTCCACTGGCACGGCCGGGCGCAATGCGCCTTCCATGTCCAGCGCAAAGCCGGTAATCTGCTGGCCTTCCTGCAACGGAAATTGCAGGTTTCCTTCCAGCTGGCGCGGATTGGGGTTGAAAAACACCATTTCCACCGTGGTTTCCGCCAGGCGGCCATTGATATCGGTCTTCAACTGCAGGCTTTGCAGCTGTATCGGCTGTTCACCGTTGATGGTGGTGATCAGGCTACCCTTGGGCGCTGGCGTCAAGGCATGGGCAGGCGTGCCCGCTAGCGCTGCGGTAATGGCAAGCAACGCCGAAACCATACCCCGTGAAATATGCTGCAACATGAAATCCTCCGTCAAGTCAGGCCAGATGGCTTATTCACTTGAACGTAGCAGAGTTGCAAACGGGGTTAAAAAAAACTGAATTTATTTTATTTCCGCCAAAACATATTTTTGCTTCAGCAGAAAATGACGGCCGCGCCTGTGGCTGCATTCAGGCCTGTACTTTTGGACTTCAGGCTTCGCACAACACAGCACGCCTGCGGCGCCCGCCCGCATAATACATTGCCGCCCCGCCTGCCGCTGCTGCAATCAGCACGATAAACATTGTGGATGGGGCGGCGTGGGTCAGCAGCACGCCACATACCAGGGGCGCCAGTGCGTCCCCCAGCGTGCATAGGTTTTGCACGCCGTAGTAGCTGCCTTTTTGCGCTGCCGGCGCGATGCTGTCGATGAACAGGTACTCAGCCGGAATGACGATGACCTCGCCCAGTGTAAACAGCAGCATTGACACTATCCACGCCGCCAGGCTGTCTGCGAACATGAAGCCCGCCAGCCCCGCCACAAACATCGCCGAGCCGCCGCCTATCCAGCGCATCACATTGCCGGCATGGATGAACCTGCCCAGCGGGTATTGCAGTAGCACCACGCCGATGGCATTGGTCGTGATCAGCCAGGGTATCATCGCCGATGCCTGTGCCTCGCCTTTTGACACCATCAGGTATTGCGACAGATAGATCGCAAAGCGGCCATAGACAAATGCGCTGAGCAGGCTGCCTATCGTAAACAACAGTAGCTGTCGGTCGGTCTTTAACAACAGCAAGGTGCCGCCGAAGCCTAGCCGGCTGCCCTGCCCCGCAACGTCCGCGTGCGATACAACGCTTACTTCAGCTTCTCGTGCAGCCCTGGGCGCAGCACGCGCCGACAGCACGGCAAACCCGGCGGACACATAAAACGGCCACGCCTCGCCAAAACCCAGCACGAAGCTACCGAACAGAGGGCCAACGGCAAAGCCCAGGTTGATCAGCATGTAGTTCAGCGAAAACGCCCGCGCGCGCTGCTCTACCGGCAGCATGTCCGCCAGCAGCGCTTTCAGTGTGATGCTGCGCAGGCTCATTGCCGCATCGGTGCAGGCCAGCACCAGCACAATCGCAATAGCGCTGTTCACCCACGTAAAGGCAAGCGACAGCACGGCCACGGCGGCTACTGCCAGCGCCATCAGCCTGTGCTTGTCAAACCGGTCTGCCAGATAACCTGCGTACAGGCCGGACAGCGTGGCCATCATCAATGCCGCGCACAGCAGCAGGCCGGTCTGCTGCTGGTCCAGCCCCATGCGGCGCGTCAGAAAAATCGCCAGGAAAGGGATTGCCGCCGCGCGGCCGACCATCAGCACAAAGGAGCAGAGCAACAGGCGCCGGGCGGAAGGCGGCAGTGGTTTTGCGTGGTTCATACGCTTGTCCTGGTGAGTTGGCATGGGGTGACGAAGCAATATCCCTCGCTATGGACAGTATGCAAAGGAAAGAGGAAAATAAAAATGGACAGAATCCCTTAAAAAAATTTCCCCTTTTATTCCAGGCCTCTGCTGTCATGAAACTGATAGACCAATATCGCCGCCTGCACACGTTACTGCAAGGGCAGAACGAACAGCCCGGCCTGCCTGCGCTGGCGCAGGGCCTGCATTGCAGCGAGCGCAATGTGCGTATCCTGCTGGGCAAGATGCAGCAACAGGGATGGCTGCAGTGGGAGGCAGCACGCGGGCGCGGCCACCTGTCGCGCCTGACGCTGCTGCAAACCCCGCAGACGGCCGCGATGGAGCGCCTGTCCGGCCTGCTGGAAGATGGCGAACTGGAACAGGCCTTCGGCAGCCTGGACAACAGTCAGCGGCAGCGGCTGGTAAAACGGCTACCAGAGTTCCTGGGGCTGATGGATGGCGACAGCACGCAATTGCGCATGTCGCTGTACCGCGCGGCGCAAAGCCTGGACCCGCTAGATGTCGTCAGCCGGCTGGAGGCACATCTAGTGCGGCAGATTTTTGCGCGGCTGACGGAGTTTGATCCCGTCTCCAGGCAGATCGTACCGGCGCTGGCGCACCACTGGGAATCCGCCGACGGCGGCCGCACCTGGCATTTCTGGCTGCGGCCGGGATTGGTATTTCACGATGGCACACCACTGCAACGCGAAGATGTGCGGCAGACGCTGCTGCGGCTGCGCGATACCCCCTTCTTTTATCAGCCGCTGTACCGGCACCTGCAATCAGTAGAACTGGGCGGGGACGACGGGGCCAGCTCCCGGCTCAACTCCAGGCCCAACTCCCGGATCAGCTTCAAGCTGGCGGAGCCGGATTACCTGTGGCCGCACCGGCTGGCAACGGCCAATGCATCCATCGTGCCGCACAGCAGGAAAAAGGATTTCAGCCGCATGCCGGTCGGCAACGGTACGTTCAAACTGGTGCGCAACAATGAGTACCGCATCACGCTGCAAGCCTTTAAGGATTATTACCGCGAGCGCGCGCTGCTGGATCAGGTGGACTTGTGGATGATGGAGCCGCCCGCAGGCACCGAACCCTTTGACCTGCAGTTCGGCCACAGCGACACCACGATGCTGGATACGACCGGCAAGGCCAGGGATGTGCTGTCGCAATCGCAGGCGGGCTGCACCTACCTTGTGTGCAACAGCCGCCGCCCTGCTTTTGCCAAAGCAGAGCAAAGGCTGGCGCTGGCCGACTGGCTGGCGCCCTCCACGCTGATCACCGCGGACGATGCGCAGCGGCGTCCGGCGGCAGGCATGCTGTCAGGCTGGAAGCACAGGCTGGCGGAAAACCGCCGGCGTTACACGCGCCTGCAAGGTCTGCAGCTGACACTGGTCGCATGGAACACGCCGGAAATGAAAAAGCTGGCGGCCGCCATCATCGCCCGGCTGGAAAAAGCCGGTGCAAGCGTCAGCCTGACCACACTGCCTACGACTGCGAATGCCAGCAGGCCCGCCGGTAACGGCTGGCAACAGCATGCGGACCTGGTGCTGGAAAACGAAATCATCAATGCCGATGAAGACTTTGGCTGCTACGAATGGTTCGCCGGCGACAGTGTAATGCGGCGCTGGATGTCGGATGAATGCGGAGCAATGGTGGACCAGCAGC
>JAYSKH010000400.1:0-23994 GCA_043726505.1 Undibacterium sp.
CGTCAAACTATTGAAAAAAATACACCCCGCGACAGGCGCTCGCGGATACTGGCCGAGATGCGTGTGGGGCCGGTGTGGCAATTAAAGCGCGCTCAAGAACCGGGCACGGCACATGACGCGCACGATGTGTACGAGGTAACCGCGCCGGTTGCTGTTGATGCGTCGGCTGTAGCTGCACCTGCGCAGCAGCGCGCGCCGACAATGCCCGCAGTCCCGCAAAGAAACGTCCCCGCATCGGTGGAAGACGCATTTGCCGCTGAATTTGGCGTCACAGCCGAAGTGCCGCCCCGTGCCGCCGACAATGTGCCCGCACAGCATGGCTCAGTTAGCGAAGACAGGGCATTGCAGCGCGCCGATGCTATTGCGGAATTGGGCTGGGATGAGCTGGAAGCCAGTGTTGCCGGTTGCCGCGCGTGCAGGCTGTGTGAAGGCCGCGCCAATACGGTGTTCGGCGTTGGCGACCGCAAGGCTGCCTGGCTGTTCGTCGGCGAAGGGCCAGGCTACAATGAAAACCAGCGCGGCGAACCTTTCGTCGGCGCCGCCGGCCATCTGCTGGACAATATGATGCGCGCGCTGGACATGCAGCGCGGTGAAAATACTTTTATCGCCAACGTCGTCAAATGCCGGCCTACGGATGATCAGGGCAAAGACCGGCCGCCTGCGCCGGACGAGGCCGCCGCCTGCCTGCCTTACCTGAGGCGGCAGATAGAATTGATCTCTCCCAGCGTCATTGTGGCGCTGGGCAAAACCGCTGCAATCTCGCTGCTGGGCCTGGATCCAGAAACGCCTGTCGGCCAGTTGCGCGGCAAGCAGCACCGCTATGCCAAGCTGCCGCTGATAGTCACCTACCATCCGGCTTATCTGTTGCGCAAGCCTGTTGAAAAAAGCAAAGCCTGGGCTGATCTTTGCCTGGCGCGGAATGCCAGCGGTGCTGTTCCAATGTCAACAGCAGCAACGCCGGATAATGCAAGGGCGGGCGATGCCTGAATCTGTCTGATATGGAATTTCAATCACTGTTTCACCAGTACTGGCAGCATCTGCATGACCCCCATGTGCGCTCTCTCGCATGGATGCTGACGTCGCCCGACATGCTGGCGGCAAAATCGCCGACCTGGGGCAGCCAGATTGCCAGCATACCTATCTCCGACCCGCAGGCGCTGATCAACTGGCTCAGCGCGCTGGACCGCCAGCCAGCCCCCTTGCATCAGGCGCTGGAGCTGCACAAGCATAGCCGGCTGGGCCATTATGCCGAAAACCTGCTGGCGTTTTACCTGAAGCACCAAGGCACGCTGTTTGCGCATGGCCTGCAGGTCAAGCAGGGCACGGGCCAGACTATAGGCGAGTTCGATTTTCTGGTGCGGCAGCGCAGCGGCCTCGCACACTGGGAGCTGACGACCAAGTTTTACCTGTTTGACCCTGGTTCTGAAACCGGCGAACTGCAGCCCGGATATCAGCCGGACCTGTATAGCTACGTCGGCCCCAATCTGGCCGATACGCTGGGCGCCAAGATGGAAAAGATCGTCCATCATCAGTTGCCGCTGGCGCAAAATCCGCTGGCGCAGTTTGTCGTGCAGGAATCCATCTACAAATCGCAGGCGCTGGTCAAGGGCTGGCTGTTTTACCGCGATCTGGCGCATGCCGAGCATGGCGCCCCAGGCATTTCGGCTAACCATTGCCGCGGGTTCTGGTGGTTCATGGATGACCTGGACAAGCTGGCAATTCCGTATGCGATGGTATTGCCACGCCAGCAGTGGCTGGCGCCTGCGCAGGCCAGGGAAGAAGAAGTGATGGAAAAGCCCTTGCTGCTGGAGGCGCTGCTACGGCATTTTGCGCGCGATAGCGCACCGGCGATGGTGGCCATCATGCGCCGCAACGGCGATCTGATGCAGGAAATCTGCCGCGGCATGGTGGTGCCTGATAGATGGCTGCTGCAGGCTGCCGAAAGAAGGGGCCTGCTGCGCAGCCCGCTGATTTAGTCAAATTAGTCAAATACCAAGATCAGGGCTGCCTGCCGATGGCCGTGTGGCAATAAATACTGCAGCATGATGTAAAAAAGGCTTACAGCCAGTGCCGTAAGCCTTTCTTTTTATGCCGCCGGAGTGGCGTAATGGAGCTTTTATTTGTGGTGTTCGCCTATCAGTGCCAGCGAGTTATGCTCGCGCTGGTTGGCCCTGTGCTTGAGCATCACCATATACATGGTGCCGGAAACGAACATGCCGAACAGGATGATCACGACGTTGATGTTCAGGTTCAGCGACACCATTACCGCATATAGCGCCAGCATTGACAATACCGACAGGTTTTCGTTGAAATTTTGCACGGCAATGGAATGGCCCGCGCTCATCAGCACGTGGCCGCGATGCTGCAGCAGCGCATTCATCGGCACCACAAAGAACCCGCCCAGCACGCCTATCAGTATCAGCAGCGGATAAGCGACCCACACGCTGGACACCATCGTCATGGTCATCACGACTAGGCCCATGGCAATGCCCAGCGGCATGACCGACAGCGATTTCTTCAGCGGAATGAACTGCGCCGCGCCTATTGCTCCCAGTGCAATGCCGACCGCCACAACGCCTTGCAGGATGGCCGCCTTGTCCAGTGGCATATCCAGCGACTTTTCTGCCCATTTCAGCACGATGAACTGCAGCGTGGCACCGGTACCCCAGAATAAGGTCGTCACGCCCAGCGAGATCTGGCCCAGCTTGTCTTTCCACAGTACCGAGCAGCAGCCTGCAAAATCGGCCACCAGCTTGATGGGGCTGCGCTCCTGGTGCGCATATCTGGCGCCGGTATCCGGGATGCGCAGATTAAACAATGCTGCCATCGCGTACAGCGAGGTAATTACGCACAAGGCTGCTTCGGTCGGCGTTTCTATGCCGAGGTCTACCATCGGCAGTTCAAACTTCAGCAGCAACGCGGCCACACTAGGGTTGATCAGCATGCCGCCCATGACGGTGCCCAGGATAATGGAGGACACAGTCAGGCCCTCTATCCAGCCGTTAGCGGCCACCAGCTTTTCGGGGGGCAGCAGTTCAGTCAGTATGCCGTATTTGGCAGGGGAGTAAGCGGCAGCGCCAAAGCCGACGACGGCGTAGGCAATCAGCGGATGCACATTGAAGAACATCAGCGCACAGCCAAGCACTTTGATCAGGTTGGTGATGAACATGACTTTCCCTTTTGGCAGGGAATCTGCAAAGGCGCCGACGAAGGCGGCCAGCAGTACATAGGAAAGTCCGAAAAACAATTTGAGCAATGGAGTCATCCATTGCGGCGACTTCATCGTGGCCAGTAAAGCCATCGCTGCAATCAGGAGCGCATTATCGGCAAGCGATGAGAAAAACTGCGCCGCCATGATGGTATAAAAACCGCGTTTCATTCGTATTATTTGCCTGTTACAAAATGTCACCGGCTTGCTTTATACCATGAAAACGATTGCTTTCACGCGAATTAAAGTCCGGCTCCGGTAAATGCTCGGTAAAATGTAAGCACACAAGAAACTTTGCTGAACGCATGCTCAGTAGTTGTTGATAGTGGGGCTGATGCCTCTATATACAACGGACGAACGGCATTTTAGTAAACATTTTTTCTGCAAAACATTTGGTGCACTGCGGTATGTGCAGGCATGGCGCAGAAATCACGAATGCACCGCGCATGCACCGCGCAGACACTATCATGCAAGAATACCAATACGAATTTTATGGCAAAAGCAAAAACCAATTACACCTGCACTGAATGCGGCGGCATCGTTAATAAATGGGCGGGGCAATGCCCGTCCTGCGGCCAGTGGAATACGCTGGTGGAAACGATAGTCGAAACTGCGGGCAACCGCTTTTCAGGCAAGCACCAGAGCCTGGCCCAGACGGCCCCAGTATTGAATCTGGCGGAGATAGAAGCGCTGGATGTACCGCGCTTTGGCACCGGGATAGACGAGTTCGACAGGGTGCTGGGCGGGGGCCTCGTGGCCGGCGGCGTGGTGCTGATCGGCGGCGACCCCGGCATTGGCAAATCTACTTTGCTGTTGCAGGCGCTGTCCAACCTGTCCCGGCTGAAAAAAGTGCTATATGTCAGCGGTGAGGAGTCGGGCGCGCAGATTGCGTTACGCGCTAAGCGGCTGGCCGTAGATGCACAAGACTTGCAGTTCCAGGCGGAAATCCAGCTGGAAAAGATACTCGGCACGCTGGGCGAACAAAAACCGCAGGTGGTCGTTATCGACTCCATCCAGACCATGTATTCAGATGCGCTGACGTCGGCACCCGGTTCGGTGGCGCAGGTGCGCGAATGCGCGGCGCAATTGACACGGGCCGCCAAGACCATGGACATCACGATGATCATGGTGGGCCACGTGACGAAGGAGGGCGCACTGGCCGGGCCGCGCGTGCTGGAGCATATCGTCGATACCGTGCTGTATTTTGAAGGCGATACCCATTCCAGCTTCCGTCTGGTGCGGGCCATCAAGAACCGCTTTGGTGCGGTCAATGAACTAGGCGTGTTTGCGATGGGGGAGCGCGGCCTGAAAGGCGTGTCCAATCCGTCGGCGCTGTTCCTGTCGCAGCATGACACGCAAGTGCCGGGCTCTTGCGTGATGGTGACGCAGGAAGGTACGCGGCCGTTGCTGGTGGAGATACAGGCGCTGGTGGATAGCTCCCATGCACCCAATGCGCGCCGCCTGTCGGTGGGGCTGGAGCAGAACCGGCTGGCGATGCTGCTGGCGGTGTTGCACAGGCATGCCGGCGTGGCAGCGTTTGATCAGGATGTGTTCATCAATGCGGTGGGCGGTGTGAAGATTACCGAGCCCGCAGCCGATCTGGCAGTGCTGTTGGCAATCAACTCATCAATGCGCAACAAGCCGCTGCCGCGCGGCCTCGTGGTATTTGGCGAAGTAGGTCTGGCCGGCGAGATCCGTCCGGCTCCGCGTGGGCAGGAGCGCCTGCGCGAAGCGGCCAAGCTCGGCTTCTCCATCGCGATGATTCCTAAATCGAACTCTCCGAAGCAGAAAATAGAAGGGCTGACGATTATCGGCGTGGACCGCATCGAGGAAGCGCTGAACAAGATCCGTGATGTGGACAGCTATATAGTGGAAGAGGCTGTTTAGGCACTTAGGGGTTGGGCCACCCAGGCTGAGCGTTTACGTAGCCTAGGCAGCCTATGCAGCTTGGGCAGCCTTGCCCGCTGCCAGCACGCCGCTGCGAACGGCCGCTTCCAGTGTGGCTGGATAGTCTCCGGCGGTATAGTCGCCTGCCAGCAGCAGGCCAGGGATGGTCGTTTCATTGGCGGGTCTGGCCAGGCCGGGGGTGCATGAGAAGGTAGCCCGCTTTTCCGAAATGACCTGGTGCCACAAGGGCGTCGCCAGCGACGGCAGGCCAAGCGCTTGCGCGAGCTGTGCGGCTATCGCCGCCGCCAGTGCATCATTCTCCAGTTCAATCGCATTGCCCGACGCGCTGACGACGACGGCAAGCAAGCCGGCCTGGTCAGTATTCAGTTGGCCGCGGTCAAACACAAACTGCCCCCAGTGTCCCTGTTCCGGCTGGTCCAGCAGCGCGAAGAACGCGCGCGGCAACACCAAGTCCGGGCCGTACTGCAGGTAGCAGGTGGTAATAGGTTCATAGTCAAAGCTGGGCAGGGCAGGCGATGTGTCCGTTCCTTCCAGCGTGGACAGCAGCTTAGCCGCAGTCTCAGCGCCAGTGGCGATGATGATGCGGTCATATACCTGTGTGGCTAGCGCATCCTGCATGCCGGTGCCGCCATACTCCAGCGTCCAGCTTGTTCCAGTCTTGCGGAGTTGCCTGACGGCGGCGCCTGTGTTGACCTGTCCACCATGCTGCGTAACAAAATCGGCCGCGTGCTGCGGAAACAGCGCCGTCAGGTCCGTGCGCGGCAGCAGCATGTCGGATGCCGCGCGTTTGGCGCCCAGGCTATCGCGCAGCACATTCAGGAATACCTGCGCGGATGCGCGTTCGGGCCGGGTGTTTAATGCAGCAATGCATAGCGGCGCCCACATCAGCCGGCACAGCCTTTCTGTCTGGTCAAAGCGCTGCAACAGTTCACTAACACTGCAATCCTGGTACATCTGCCAGCCCATCCAGCGCGCAGTCGTGGAAAAGCGCGCGAGCGACATCTTGTCTTCGCGGGTCAGCCCGGTCGCTCGCAGCAATGCCACTAGCAGGTGCAGCGGCGCTGGCAGCCTGGGAGCCACAAAATGCATGCCCTCGGCGGTTGGATAACACATTTGCAGCGGCAGCCTCAGCAGTGATTTATCCAGATCCACGCCTACCTTGTGCATCAATCGCAGGCTTTCCGCATAGGCGCCCAGAAGAATATGCTGGCCGTTGTCGAGCACCAGCCCGTGCTGTTCGACCTTGCGGGCCCGCCCGCCCAGCGTGCGGGAGGCTTCCAGCAGTGTTACGTTATGGCCGCGTTCCGCCAGTTCCACGGCGGCGGCGCAGCCAGCCCAGCCGGCGCCGACGACGGCAATGCGCAGAGTACGCAGCATGCGGGCCTCAGCCACGGACGTAGGTCTTCCATGTCAGCCACAGCTTGCGGATAGGCGTCAGCGAAATGCGCTGGTTCAGCACGTGGAAGCCGTCATCCTTGATTTCCACCAGCAGTGCGCGGTAGATTGCCGCCATGATGAGGCCGGTGCGCTGGGCCTTACGGTCTTCTGCTGGCAGCAGCGCAAATGCTTCGTCGTAGAGTTTTTGCGCGCGTTCATATTGAAACAGCATCAATGCCTCAAATTGCGGGCTATGGCGTGCGTTCAATATGTCGGCAGCCGTGACCTGATGCTGCTGCAATTCATTGACTGGCAGATAGATGCGGCCCTTGCGCGCATCTTCACCGACATCGCGGATGATATTGGTCATCTGGAAAGCCAGGCCCAGCTTTTCGGCAAATTCACGGGTTTGCGGATTCTTGATGCCGAAGATGCTGGCAGACAGGATGCCCACAACGCCGGCCACGTGCCAGCAGTACTTTTGTAGCGCGATAAAATCCAGGTAGCGTGTCTGGTTCAGGTCCATTTCCATGCCATCGATAATAGCCAGCAGGTGCGCGCCATCCAACGCATAGTCGGCCATATGCGGCAGCAGCGCCTTGGTCACCGGGTGTGTGGGGCTGCCGGCCAGCATGGCCTGGATTTCCTGGCGCCACCAGTTGAGCTTGGTGCGGGCAACGGAATCGTCGGTGCTTTCATCGACGACATCGTCGACTTCACGGCAAAAAGCATACAAGGCAGTGATCGCGCGCCGCCTTGGCATGGGAAGGAAAAGGAAGCTGTAGTAAAAACTGGAGCCGCTCTGAGCTGCTTTCTGCTGGCAATATTCGTCTGGGGACATGCTTTAAATTGGCTAGGGCTGACAGTAGGAAAAAAAGCGCACCGCGCTGCGACAACATCGTGTTTCAGGCATAGCCAGATCCGATCGCAGGAATAGATGCTATTATCGCATCAAAAATTGCATCAAAAATTCGTTATACTTGCCATGTACCGGATATCTGCCATGGGCATTTATAACCGTCATTCCTGCAAAGGCGATGTAAAGACAGGTAACAGAGTGTAATCCTGGGGGCAGCGCCTGCACCCTGACTTATCTCTAGCTCGTATAATGGTGCGCGCATTATAATATTGCCCGCAAGCCTTTCGCATTAAAAACATTAAAACTGGAAAATATCTTGAAGAAATTAAAATTTGGAACAGTTGCAGCTGTTGTTGGCCTCATCGCCGTATTGGCGGGATGTGGCGGTTTTGTGTATACCACTGTAGGTGGCACGGTGAAAGGCCTTCCAACTGATGGCACAAACAGCCTGACTCTGACAAATGACCAGAATTATCGCGTTGGCGTGACGACTGACGGCCCATTTTCTTTTGCTGTGGCAAGTGACGGCGCCTACGTCATTTCCGTATTAAGCCAGCCTAACCAGGTGTTCTGCAGCGTAGCCAACGGCTCCGGCAGGATGACAAGCTCGGCATCGGTAACCAATGTCGCTGTTACCTGTGTTCCAAGCATACCGCTGGGCGGCACCGTCAGCGGCCTTAATGTGGGCACCAGCCTGTCGCTGCAGAACAATGCAACCAGCACGGATGCCACGCTGGCTGCATTGCCGCTGGCCGTGTCGACTAACGGCGTATTCACATTCGCTAGGTACGTGCCTCCAGGTAAATCCTATAATGTCAGCGTGACCCTCCAGCCGGTAGCGCAGGATTGTGCTGTTACCAATGGTACCGGTGTGGCCGATGCCGCTAGCCAAGCGGGAACGTATTCAAACATTGTTGGCGTTAATTGTGTTCAGGCAGTTCCTGTTGCCGTCAATATCAGTGGCCTGGCTGCGGGTAAAGTACTGGTCTTGATGGACAATGGCGATACTTCGCTGGTCAACATGATCACGACAAGCATCAATGGCGTGTTTGATTTCAATACCAGCATCCGTGACGGCAAGCCATATAACGTCACCGTCAACACCCAGCCTGCCGGCCAGACCTGCACCGTGGCAAACGGTTCCGGCATTGCGCAGTTGTCGAATCCGGCTGCGCCCGGTAATATCCTGGTGACTTGCCAGTAAGAAGTGACTCCTCCATGGCGGCAGTGCTGCCGTGGAGTCGCTGTTGAGTCGCTTTGAATTTATATTGCTGTGCCCGCCGCAAGCCGGCGGTGCAGCAAAATCGGCTTAAAGTACAACTAAAGTACAACTAAAGTACAACTTAGTGCGTCAGCTTAAAGCTCTTCCAGCGCACCTGCCTGGTTGAAGAAAAAAATCCCCTCGTGTTTGAATCCCCATTTGCCGCCTTTTAGCCTGATGAAGGGCTCATAGCTGAAAAAAGGCACGTCGCCCAGCCGGACGTCATTGTTGGCCTGTATGTACTGGCGACCCTCGCGATTGGTGGCGATGCTGTGGCCGACATTGTTGCGGTAATCCAGATTGACGAATCCCCCTTGGCGTATCCGCATATTGGTCCAGTCAAACAGCTGGCCGAAGGTAGTATGCGGCCGAACGACAGCGGGCATCTGTGAGTGCATCTGGTGCAGGAACTTCAGGCCGTTCTTGAATTCCAGCGATTGCGGCGCAGCAGTGACCTTGCCGTTTTCCATGACAAAGGACCGCGCGCAGTCGCCCCAGTATTCCCTGTGGATGGGGCTCAAGTCGACGGTAATCAGGTTAAAGGAGCCAACGGTTTCTTCACAGGGGCTGTAATCGCGGCCGGAGACCGATACGCAACTGCGGGACCCCAGCAGCACCAGTGCAGGGCAATCGTAATACCAGGTGTCCGGATAGCCCGCTTCCCGCAACATGGCGTGCGCCTTGGCCGCGATGCTTTGCTCGGTGTCTTCAGGTGTAATCCGTGGCGCCAGGGCGTCCAGGACGGTTTTGGCGGCGAGCTGGACTTTTCGGTGTTCTGTGATTTGTAATTCAGTAGGCATGGAAGCTGGATCTGTTTGTTTCTGAGGGCGGCACAGTCATTGTGCGACTGGTGGCTTGTACGCGGCTTGTATCTGGCTTGCTTGGCAGGTAGCTTTACAATAAGGCTTATTCAGCCAGTTGTGGCGACGGTTGACGGTATTTCAAGCCGCGCCGGTGCAGGGTTTTTACAAGAGCGAGCCACCAAGCGTTTTGCATATGCCCGATGCAAAGCTGCATAGTAGGAAAGCCGCGTCATTTATACAAGGAAACCACAAGGAAAGCGGTGTTCGTAAACGTAGCTGGCTTGTAACGTACTGCAACGATAAAACCGGCCTGTAAATTTATGTGTATTTACTCAGGCCTACTGCGGCCATGCGCATGGTAAAACCGCCGTGGTACAAGGCGCTATGATAAGTTTGCAACAATTTGTAAGGGATAAAAAACGTCCGTTCGGAAACGCGCCAGGGCAGGGCGGAAGTACCCGTAACGACGTCCGCACCTATAACGCTACATCGCCTATGCCCGCATCTGCACCTACATCCACACTGCACGCCACAGCAGTACCAGCCAGTCGGACTTGCCCAGTTTTGGCCTTTGTGTGAAGACATTCCCATTGACGCGGTCTATCTTCTCCAGAATGCGCAGGCCGCCTTGCACGACCAAGCGCAGTTCCCAGCCTATGCGGCCCGGTAGTTTCTTGGCCAGTGGGCTACCCGCTGCCAGCATTGTCCTGGCGCGGGCCGTCTGGAAGCGCATTAGCTGCTGCCAAGCCTGGCCGGCGCTGCCTTGAGCTATATCTTCTTCACGTACACCGAATTGGCGCAGATCTTCCTGCGGAATATAAATGCGCTGTTTTTGCCAGTCTACTGCCACATCCTGCCAAAAATTGATCAGTTGCAGCGCTGAGCAGATCGCATCGGATTGCCGCAGGCTATCCTCGCCGGCGGCCCGGTACAGGTGCAGCATTAATATGCCTACCGGATTTGCAGAGCGCCTGCAATAATCCAGCAGGCTATCAAAATCGGCGTATCTGGTCGTGACGACGTCCTGCTTAAAAGCGGATAACAGATCCCGCAGCGGCTGTACCGGCAACTGGTGCTGCCTGACGGTGGCGGCCAGTGATTGAAATAACGGTGATTCGCTGCGGATCTGTTGTTCCAGCAGATCCAGTTCATGCTCATAGTTAGCTAGGCCGGCCAGGCGTTCGTTGGCACAGGCGTCGCCCTCGTCGGCAATATCGTCGGCTGTCCTGGCAAAAGCATAGATGGATTCGACCGCCGGCCTCAGGTGGGCGGGCAGCAGCAGAGAGGCAACGGGGAAGTTTTCGTAGTGTTCTACCGACATAAATCTCTTAATGACCGAAAAGTCATTGGCAAATATAAAATGCGTCACTATAATTACTAACCGCCAAGTCAGTTACTAAAAAATAGCCAGGCAGGATAGTAAAAATAATAATATTGGGCGCAAAAGCCCCAACCGCCGCAACCGCATTCAAATGAAAACTGGTCAGTTTTGCGCCTTAGCGCAACTGTGTTTTAAGAGCCTGCATAGTAAAGGAAAATTCTCGTGTCAACACCACAAACTACAGATCGCCCGGAAACGGCAACGGATTTGCTCAATCACCGCGCTCGCTCCGCTTGGGCCAGGGCTGGAGTTCCGTCCGTGCTGGCTCTTGCAGCGGCGCTGACGCTGGGACTGGGGCTGGGAGCGTGCAGCAAACCTGCGGAAAAGACCGAAGACATCCGTCCAGTCAGGGCGATCAAGATCGCTGCCGGCAATGTAGATATCAGCAATGAGTATTCGGGCGAAGTCAGGGCGAGGGTCGAATCCCGCCTGGGTTTCCGTGTCGGCGGCAAGATCGTTTCCCGCAAGGTGGACGTGGGTACGCTGGTCAAACGCGGCCAGGTATTAATGCAGCTTGATCCGCAGGATCTGGCGCTGGCGCAGGCGCAGGCCAAGGCCGGCCTGTATTCGGCGGAAAGCAACCGCGATCTGGCCAAGGCTGAATTCCAGCGTTACAAGGATCTGCGCGAGAAGAATTTTGTTGCCGCTACCGTGCTGGACAGCAAGCAAACCGCCTTCAAGGCGGCGCAGGCCACTTATGAGCAGGCAGTTGCCGCCTATAAGAACCAATCCAATCAGGCAGGCTATGCAACGCTGGTATCTGATGTGGATGGTGTGGTGACCGGTATTGATGCCGAGGCAGGGCAGGTGGTTGCCGCCGGTACTCCGGTCGCGCGCGTGGCGCAGGCCGGTGATATGGATGTGGTGGTGGGCATCCCTGAAGACCAGGTCAACTCGATACGCCAGATTACTGATATCCGTG
Organism: Undibacterium sp.; assembly: GCA_043726505.1. Classification (GTDB taxonomy): domain Bacteria; phylum Pseudomonadota; class Gammaproteobacteria; order Burkholderiales; family Burkholderiaceae_D; genus Undibacterium. Next base: position 11,720 of record JAYSKH010000400.1, read on the forward strand.
TGCGTTTCTGGGCCAACCCTAACCAGACTGTAGCGGCCAAGTTGCGCGAACTGTCGCCAATTGCCGATCCTACAACCCGTACCTTCACTGCCAAAGTGGCGATTCCATCGGATGCGCAGGGTGTCAAGCTTGGCATGACTGCGTATGTGACTTTTGGCGCCAAGAATCCGAATGCGATGATCAAGCTGCCGCTGACAGCCTTGTTCCAGGAAAAAAATGCGACTTCGGTGTGGATAGTAGAAAACGGCACCGTGCGCCTGGTGCCTGTGCAGGTAGGTGGGTCTTCCGGTGATGATCTGCTGATCGCCAGCGGCGTGACGCCCGGCCAGACTGTTGTGACCGCAGGCGTCAACCTGCTGAAGGCCGGACAGAAAGTGACGATACTGGGCCAGGCGGCAACGCCTGAAGCGACTCCGGCAGCCAAGCCGGCACAGGCTGCACCAGCTACTGCATCAGCTACTGCTCCAGCGGCGGGAGCAGCTAAATGAGCGATTCATCCCGCGGTTTCAATCTTTCCCGGTGGGCGCTTGAACACATACCGCTGACGCGCTACCTGATCGTTGCTTTACTGCTGGGCGGTATCTGGAGTTATGGCCGCCTCGGTCAGGACGAAGATCCCCCATTTACCTTCCGCGCGATGGTGGTCAGCGCCAACTGGCCGGGCGCGACTGCCTTGCAGATGGCGGATCAGGTCACCGACAAGCTGGAAAAAAAGCTACAGGAAACGCCTTATATCGACAGGATACGTAGCTACTCCAAACCGGGGCAGACGCTGATCATCCTGCAATTGCGCGAATCCACGCCACCGAAGGAAACGGCGCAGGCCTGGTACCAGGTACGGAAAAAGATAGGCGATATACGCAGCACCTTGCCGCCAGGCGTGCAGGGCCCCTTTTTCAATGACGAATTCGGCGATACCTACGGTTCCATCTTTGCGCTGTCCGGCGATGGTTTTACCTACCAGCAGGTCAAGGATTATGCTGATTTCGTGCGCCAGCAGTTCCTGCGCATTCCTTCAGTCTCCAAGGTGGAGATGTTTGGCGTGCAGGATCAGAAGATCAATATCGTCTTCTCGCAAAAGAAATTTTCGCAGCTAGGTATTCCGATTGATACCGTCGTATCGCAGATCGCTTCGCAAAACTCGGTGGAAGGTACCGGCGTCATGGTCACGCCTACCGATAACCTGCAGGTGCGTGTTACCGGCGCGCTGATGACCGTCAAGGATCTGGAAGACCTGCAACTGCGCGCCAACGGTACAACGTTCAGGCTTGGTGATTTTGCTGATATCACACGCGGTTATACCGATCCGCCCTCCGACAAGATGCGTTTCAACGGTAAGGAAGTCATCGGCCTGGGCATTTCCATGGAGCGGGGCGGCAACATCATCGAACTGGGCAAGCATCTGGAAACTGCGATGAAAGAAATTCGCGCCAAGGTGCCGGTCGGCATCCAGATTGAGCGTGTTTCCGATCAGCCGAAGGCGGTGGAATCGTCAGTCGGTGAATTCATTCACACGCTGATCGAGGCGGTTGTCATCGTGCTGGCGGTCAGCTTCCTGTCGCTGGGTTTGCATACACGGCCTTTCCGCCTCGATATCTGGCCAGGCCTCGTGGTGGGTCTGACGATACCTCTGGTGCTGGCAGTGACTTTCCTGTTCATGCGAGTCTTTGATATTGATTTGCACAAGATTTCGCTGGGCGCATTGATCATCGCGCTGGGTTTGCTGGTGGACGATGCGATCATTGCAGTAGAAATGATGGTGCGCAAACTGGAAGAAGGTTTCTCTCGCTTTGATGCCGCCACCTTCGCGTACACGTCCACGGCGATGCCGATGCTGACTGGTACGCTGATCACGGCTGCAGGTTTCCTGCCTATCGGCCTGGCGCAGTCTGCCGCCGGTGAATACACGTTTTCGATGTTCTCCGTTAATGCATTAGCGCTGATCATTTCGTGGCTGGCGGCGGTATTGTTTACGCCTTACCTGGGCTACCTGCTGCTGAAGGTAAAGCCGGCGGCATCGGCTGACGGACATCATGAATTGTTTGATACGCCTTTCTATACGCGCTTCCGCGCGCTGGTGAACTGGTGCGTCGAATGGCGCAAGACCACCATTGCGATCACGCTGATGGTCTTTGGCCTGGGCGTGTACGGCTTCAAATTCATTGAGCAGCAATTCTTCCCCGATTCGGCGCGGCCGGAACTGATGGTGGAAATGTGGCTGCCGGAAGGCTCTGCGTTCAAGGCCAATGAAGCGCAGGTGAAAAAATTTGAAGCCTTCATCAGCAAGGAGCAGGGCGTTGAGAGCGTGACTTCTTACGTCGGCACCGGTAGTCCGCGTTTCTATCTGCCGCTGGACCAGATTTTCCCGCAGACCAACGTGTCGCAGATCGTCGTGCTTGCAAAAGACCTGAAGGCAAGGGAAGACCTGCGGCTGAAGATCACGCAAGTGTTCAAGGTGGATTTTCCGGAAGTGCGCGGCCGCGTGAAGCTGCTGCCTAACGGACCTCCGGTTCCTTATCCCGTGCAGTTCCGCGTGACAGGTCTGGAAGTGGCCAAGGTGCGTGAAGTGGCGGACCGCGTCAAGGAGGTGATGCGTGCCAATCCAAATGCTATCGGCGTCAACGACAACTGGAATGAGTCGGTGAAAGTCGTGCGTATCGATCTGGATCAGGAAAAACTGCGCGCGCTGGGCGTGACTTCGCAAAGCGTGATGCGTGCCGCCAATACCATCTTGTCCGGCACCACGGTGGGCCAGTTCCGCGAAGGCATCAATCTGATCGAAATCCTGGTGCGCCAGCCGGTGGAAGAGCGTTCGACGATCAACGCGCTGAGCCAGGCCAATATCCCTACCGCCAGCGGCAAAACCGTGCCGTTGTCTCAGGTGGCGCGCATACAGATGGTATGGGAGCCGGGCGTGGTGTGGCGTGAGGCGCGCGAATGGGCGGTGACGGTACAGTGCGACGTGGTGGACGGCATACAGGGTCCGACGGTATCCAGCCAGATATCGCCGAAGCTGGATCAGATCCGCGCCAGCCTGCTGCCTGGCTACAAGATAGAGCTGGCCGGGGCTGCCGCCGATAGCGGCAAGGCGCAGGATTCGATTGCCGCCAACGTGCCGCTGGTGATCTTCATCATCTTCACGCTGTTGATGCTGCAACTACACAGCTTCTCACGTGCGCTGCTGGTGTTCCTGACTGGCCCGCTGGGTATTGCGGGTGCGGCGATGGCGTTGCTGCTGTTGCAAAGGCCGTTTGGTTTTGTGGCGCAGCTGGGTGTGATTGCGCTGTTCGGCATGATCATCCGTAATTCGGTGATCCTGATCGACCAGATTGAACACGACATCCTTAACGGCGCGAGCCCGTGGGACGCGATTGTTGAATCGGCGGTAAGGCGTTTCCGTCCGATCATCCTGACGGCGGCTGCTGCGGTGCTGGCGATGATCCCTCTGTCGCGCTCGGTATTCTGGGGCCCGATGGCGGTAGCGATCATGGGTGGCCTGGTGATTGCGACGGCGCTGACCTTGTTGTTCCTGCCGGCTTTGTACGCGGCATGGTTCAGGGTGAAAAAGCCTGTGTAACTATATAGATGCCGTTTTGCTTGCGCGCACCTGAGGTGGCAGGCAATGTGGCATGAGTGTACGTAAATGAGCGGGGCTTGCAAGGCCGGGAAATGCCCCGGTTCTGCCGGCCCCGTATGCTTTAATTGCGGGCCTTGCGTGCTTTCGTGAAAGAAAATCGTTTAAACGGTTCTGTGGGTCAATTAAATTGCAATTTACTATGAAAAAAACGAGACACTCCCAAGTAAAATCCAGTAGAATACGCGGCTGGGGTTAATATGCCACATACGATAGTTTTGGGCGACGCTTGATTTTCGGGTCGCCCTTTGCTTTTGTGCTAATTCCCGCGAGGATGGCGAAATTGGTAGACGCACCAGGTTTAGGTCCTGACGCCAGCAATGGTGTGGGGGTTCGAGTCCCCCTCCTCGCACCACAGATTACTTTCATATTTGGACGATTTTCATGGCAACTGCAGTCGAAACTTTAGATAAATTAGAGCGCCGTCTTACTATTTCTTTCCCGATCGCAGAAGTGCAGTCCGAGGTAGAGAAGCGTTTGAAAGTGCGTGCCCGCACGGCGAAAGCACCGGGCTTCCGCCCAGGTAAAGTGCCAATGAAAATGGTTGCCGCGCAGTTCGGCTACCAGGTCGAGACTGAAGTGCTGAACGACAAAGTCGGCCAGGCATTCAATCAGGCTGCCAACGAAAACAACCTGCGCGTAGCAGGCTTTCCGCGCATCGAACCTAAAACCAGCGAAACAGTCGCAGAAGGCAACGTCGCTTTCGACGCTACTTTCGAGGTGTATCCTGAGTTCACGGTCGGCGATCTGGCCGGCACGGAAGTTGAACAGATCAAAGGCGAAGTCAGCGACGTGGAAATCGATAAAACTATCGATATTCTGCGCAAGCAACGCGTGCACTACCATGTAAAAGGCGAGCAGGGCGCGCACGGCGACGGCGGTGATCAATCCGCACAAAACGGCGACCGCGCAACTGTAGATTTCGTCGGCAAGATCGACGGCGTTGAATTTGCCGGCGGCAAAGCGGACGACTTCGCATTCGTGCTCGGCGAAGGCCGCATGCTGCCTGAGTTTGAAATAGCGACGCTGGGCCTGAAGGTCGGCGAAAGCAAAACTTTCCCGTTGTCTTTCCCTGAAGATTACCACGGCAAGGATGTTGCAGGAAAAACAGCTGAATTCACGATTACGCTGAAGCAGCTGGAATGGGCGCACCTGCCGGAAGTTGATGCAGAATTTGCCAAGATGCTGGGCATTACTGACGGCGATCTGTCCAAAATGCGCACCGACATCAAGGAAAACCTGGAACGCGAAGTCAAAGGCCGCGTCAAGGCAAAAACTAAAGACAGCGTGATGGATGCGCTGGTCAAGGCGGTTGAGTTCGACGTGCCTAAAAATCTGGTAGAGCAAGATGGCCAGCGTCTGGCTGAAATGACCCGCGAAGACATGAAACAACGCGGCATGAACGTCAATGACGTACCATTCCCTCCTGAGCTGTTTGCTACGCAAGCTGAGCGCCGTGTACGCCTGGGCCTGATCCTGGCTGAGCTGGTCAAAGCGAACAACCTGCAGGCAACTGCAGAGCAGATCAAAGCCCAGGTTGAAGATTTTGCGCAGAGCTACGAAGATCCGCAACAGGTAGTAAAGTACTACTATAGCGATCGTAGCCGTCTGGCTGAAGTCGAAGCCCTTGTATTAGAAGAAAACGTCGTTACTTATGTGCTGGGTAAAGCGAAGGTGACAGAGAAGGTTCTGCCTTTCGACGAATTAATGGGTAACAACGCGCAAGCTTAACAATTAAGGAAATCACATGTCAGGCATCATCCACAATTCTGCATTGGAAACCAACATGCTGGGCATGGTGCCAATGGTTATTGAGCAAAGCGGCCGTGGTGAGCGTGCATACGACATCTACTCCCGCCTGCTGAAAGAGCGTGTGATTTTTCTGGTCGGCCCGGTCAATGATCAGGCCGCCAACCTGATCGTGGCGCAATTGCTGTTCCTGGAAAGTGAAAATCCTGACAAGGATATTTCCCTGTACATCAACTCTCCCGGTGGTTCAGTTTCTGCCGGGATGGCAATTTACGACACCATGCAGTTCATCAAGCCTGATGTTTCTACGCTGTGTACCGGTCTGGCAGCATCGATGGGAGCTTTCCTGTTGGCTGCCGGCGCCAAAGGCAAACGCTTCTCCTTGCCTAACTCACGCATCATGATCCATCAGCCGCTGGGTGGCGCACAAGGTCAGGCTTCGGATATCGAAATCCAGGCTCGTGAAATACTGTATCTGCGTGAACGCCTGAATGCCATGCTGGCAGAAAAAACCGGCAGAAGCATCGAGCAGATCGCCAAGGATACTGATCGGGACAACTTCATGTCCGCTGATGCGGCCGCTGAATATGGCCTGATCGACAAGGTGCTGACACACCGCGCCTGATACTGGATCGGGTTTAGGCCCGATCGTTGAAATAATAAAAAACGCCCGCACTTTAAAGGTCCGGGCGTTTTATTTTTTGTGCTCCATTTTGTGCTCTATAATCTGGCTTGTGAATATGCACTAAATCAATTCAAGGTCGCTGAAAAATTGTTCTGGCGTTAAGGCCTGGCCGGCCGGGATCATTTTTCAAGGTCTTGTCTTTATGTTGGCGGACAAAAATAAGTTCGATGACGGATTGTGAATTTGCAGGTAATATCAAACCCATTTCTGTTTAATTATTCGTACCATGCCCGATAAAAAATCCTCCACTGGCGAAAAGCTGCTCTATTGCTCCTTCTGTGGCAAGAGTCAACATGAGGTAAAAAAACTGATTGCAGGACCATCGGTTTTCATCTGTGACGAATGCATCGATCTGTGCAATGACATTATCCGTGACGAAGTGGCAAGCCTGGATTCCATCTCCAGCCCTCGCACGGAATTGCCGACTCCGCTGGAAATTACAGAACTACTGGATCAGTACGTGATTGGTCAGCCTACTGCCAAGCGTATTCTGGCGGTGGCGGTATACAACCACTACAAGCGTCTGAAACACCTGGGCAAGAAAGACGACATAGAACTGGCCAAGAGCAACATTCTGCTGGTAGGTCCTACAGGTTCAGGTAAAACCCTGCTGGCGCAGACGCTGGCCCGCATGCTGAACGTTCCATTCGTTATTGCTGATGCAACAACATTGACCGAAGCCGGTTACGTCGGCGAGGACGTTGAAAACATCATCCAGAAGCTGCTGCAAAACTGCAACTACGAGGTAGAGCGCGCACAAAAGGGTATCGTCTATATCGATGAAATCGACAAGATTTCCCGTAAATCGGACAATCCGTCGATTACCCGTGACGTTTCCGGCGAAGGCGTGCAGCAGGCGCTGCTGAAGCTGATCGAAGGTACGATGGCTTCCGTGCCGCCACAGGGCGGGCGCAAGCATCCTAACCAGGACTTTATCCAGATCGATACGACCAACATCATGTTCATCTGCGGTGGCGCGTTTGACGGCCTAGCCAAGATTATTTCAGACCGCTCCGAGCGCAGCAGCATCGGTTTTGCCGCCAGCGTCAAGAGTGCGACAGAAAAGAGTGCCAGCGAGATCATGCAGGATGCAGAACCGCAGGATCTGATCAAGTTTGGCCTGATTCCCGAGCTGGTAGGCCGTTTGCCGGTCATCGCCACGCTGAACGAGCTGGATGAGGCTGCATTGATCCAGATTCTGATTGAGCCGAAGAATGCGCTGATCAAGCAATATTCCAAATTGCTGGAAATGGAAGGCTCCGAACTGGAAATCCGTCCGGCTGCCTTGCATGCGATTGCGAAGAAGGCGATTGCCCGCAAAACCGGCGCCCGTGGCCTGCGTTCCATATTGGAACATGCGTTGCTGGACATCATGTTTGAACTGCCTAGCCAGCAAAATGTCGCCAAGGTCGTCATTGATGAAAACATGATTACCAATGGCGCCAAGCCTTTGCTGATCTACCATGAACAACCCAAGGTTTCGGGTGGGAAATCCTGATTTTCAATAAAGCGAGGGGGATGGCAAGCTAGTCCCCCTTGTTTGCTGGAATCGCAGTACAATTTAAGCACATAAAAATTTTCTAGCTTCAATCGAAAAGCTACCGGAGAAGCCTCTGTGTGGCTTTTTTTTATTGTTTTTTAGCATGACGGGCTTGAGTTTCCGCCTAGTGCGCCAATCTACCAATAGAAATTTTGAATAAGGTGCGCCATGACAACTACTACAATCACTGAACAAACCGAATTGCCCTTGTTGCCGTTACGCGATGTTGTCGTATTCCCGCACATGGTCATACCGCTTTTTGTGGGTCGCCCCAAGTCGATCAAGGCACTGGAAGCTGCGATGGACCAGGGTAAGAGCATCATGCTGGCAGCCCAGAAAGCCGCCGCCAAGGATGAGCCTTCCGCCGACGACATCTATGAAATCGGCTGTATCGCCAATATTTTGCAGATGCTGAAATTGCCTGACGGCACCGTCAAGGTATTGGTTGAAGGCGCGCAGCGTGCACGCATCCACAAAATCACTGAAACTGAATCTCATTTCATCGCCGACCTGACACCGGTTGAGCTGGAAGAGGGCGACGACTCTGAAGTCGAGGCAATGCGCCGCGCAATCGTCCAGCAGTTTGACCAATACGTCAAACTGAACAAAAAGATCCCGCCTGAAATCCTGGCTTCGCTGGCAGGGATTGACGACGCCGGCCGCCTGGCCGACACCATCGCTGCGCATCTGCCGCTGAAGCTGGAGCAGAAACAGGTCATCCTGGAAATCTTCAGTGTCGCCAAGCGTCTGGAGCACCTGTTGGGCCAGCTGGAAGGCGAACTCGATATCCTGCAAGTGGAAAAGCGCATCCGCGGCCGCGTCAAGCGCCAGATGGAGAAATCGCAGCGCGAGTACTACCTGAATGAACAGGTCAAGGCTATCCAGAAAGAACTCGGTGAGGGCGAAGAAGGTGCCGACATCGACGAGCTGGAGAAAAAAATTATCGCCGCCAAGATGCCTAAAGAGGCACGCGATAAAGCCCAGAACGAACTGAAAAAACTGAAGATGATGTCGCCGATGTCTGCGGAAGCAACCGTTGTGCGCAACTACATCGACACTATCGTCAATCTGCCGTGGAAGAAAAAATCCAAGGTCAATAATGATCTGACCAATGCCGAGAAGGTATTGGAAGATGACCACTATGGTCTCGATAAGGTTAAAGAGCGCATTCTGGAATATCTTGCCGTGCAACAGCGCGTTGACAAGCTGAAAGCGCCTATCCTGTGCCTGGTAGGTCCTCCTGGTGTTGGTAAGACTTCGCTGGGCCAGTCCATCGCCCGTGCAACGAACCGTAAGTTCGTGCGCATGGCTCTGGGCGGTGTGCGTGACGAAGCCGAGATCCGTGGCCACCGCCGTACGTATATCGGCTCCATGCCGGGCAAAATTCTGCAAAGCCTGTCCAAGGTCGGCGTGCGTAATCCTCTGTTCCTGCTGGATGAAGTGGACAAGATGGGCGCCGATTTCCGTGGCGATCCTTCGTCTGCATTGCTGGAGGTGCTGGATCCGGAGCAGAACCATACATTCTCCGACCATTACATCGAGGTGGATTTCGATCTCTCCGACGTGATGTTCGTGGCGACATCGAACTCCTACAACATCCCGCCAGCGCTGCTGGACAGGATGGAAGTGATACGCCTGTCGGGTTACACCGAAGATGAAAAAACCAGCATTGCGCAACGCTATCTGCTGCCTAAGCAAATCAAGAACAATGGTTTGAAGGAAGAAGAGATCAGCGTGTCGGAAGGCGCGTTGCGCGATATCATCCGTTATTACACACGGGAAGCCGGTGTGCGTTCGCTGGAACGTGAAATCTCCAAGATCTGCCGCAAAGTCGTCAAGATGCTGCTGCTGAAGAAAAGCGACAAGAAAGCCATTGTCAGCTCCAAAAACCTGGATAAATTCCTGGGTGTGCGCCGCTACGATTTCGGCGTGGCAGTCAAGGACAATCAGGTTGGACAAGTGGTTGGTCTGGCCTGGACCGAAGTCGGCGGTGATCTGCTGACGATAGAAGCGGTATCCATGCCAGGTAAAGGCGGCGTCATTCGCACCGGTACACTGGGCGATGTGATGAAGGAATCCATAGAAGCCGCGCGCACCGTGGTTCGGAGCCGCGCCAAGCGTCTGGGCATCAAGGCGGAAGTGTTTGAGAAGAGCGACATCCATATCCACGTGCCGGAAGGCGCAACGCCAAAAGACGGTCCGTCGGCAGGTATTGCGATGACAACGGCGCTGGTGTCGGTGTTCACAGGCATTCCTGTGCGTGCAGACGTGGCGATGACGGGCGAGATCACGCTGCGTGGTGAAGTCCTGCCTATCGGCGGCCTGAAAGAGAAGCTCCTCGCGGCGCATCGCGGCGGCATCAAAACAGTGCTGATCCCGGAAGAGAATGCCAAGGATCTGGCCGAGATTCCGGACAACGTCAAAAACAAACTGGAAATCATCCCAGTGCGCTGGATAGATAAGGTATTGGAAATCGCGCTGGAACGTCAGCCGGTGGAACTGGTGGAAGAGGAGGTGCCGGTAGCAGCGGCGGCCCCCAAGACTGACGGCCAGGTAGATACCGGTGTCGTCAAGCATTAAGTATCAGTAGTAAGACTCAGTAATAAAAATGCCCTGGTGGATACGCCAGGGCATTTTTGTTTTGGCGCGGCGTTTTATTGATTGCACTGCCTCCCGCGGCGGGGTGGCGTAATAACAATGTAGTGGCGAACCTTGACCGGGTGCGGGAGAGGGCTGGGTGAGGGGGGGGAATCAGCAGCTATGGCTGGCAAGACTTCCTCAAAATGCGCAATATCATGCAAAAATGACCATGTGGTGAAAAAAACACCATATAATGCCTCCGCCGGTCGGCATTTCGCCGCCCCCTTCAAAAGGAATGACAATGCGAAGACTCAAAGCGATGGCCTATCTGGCTGTGTCCTTGTTGTGTAGTTTTGCCGTCGAGGCCCACGCTGGCGTGCTGACATGGACTGGAGATACTATCGCTTCAGGGCTTACATGGCACCGGCCCACGGTCAACGCCAACCCCGGCAGCGTGCTGGCTCTCGCCGGAGGCGGGCAAACCTACTACGCTGAGCAGTTCACGGTCAGCCAAACCGGCAGCTATGACCTGGACGTGACCGCGACGGACGCGGGCCTTGGAGGTTGGGGCAGCGGCAGTACGCAATCGATTGTTGCGTTCTTGTATGGAGTTTCATTTGATCCATCCAAGCCATTAGTCAACGAGATCGAGAACGGCTCCTGTGGATCGGCATGCGCAAGCCCCGATTGGTCCCACGGATTAATAGCCGGAGTCAACTACTGGATCGTAGTGAGCGGATATTGCGGAGATGGCAGCGGAGCCACGGTGAGCGAGTGTAGCAAAGGCACTCAGGGTGGCGCTTTTGCAGCCTCGCTGACCGGGCCTGGCAACATTGTGAATGTGGTGCCCGAACCTCAGTCCCTTGCGCTAATCTGTGTGGCGCTACTCGCCTTCGCTGGCAGTGTTAGAGTCCGACGTACGAAGTTCCCCACCTGATACTTATGGTCCGCGGTGGGCGATCGGCGCAACGGCTGAAATTCCATATTGCCAGCCGCAGGGCCTAGGTGGTGAGCGTCTAGACCCCCCCTATTTCGCACGCGGGATAGGGGGTGGGGCAGACGAATTTAGGTCCAGGCCCTGACCAAACCTACCGCCAATCCTTCCAGCGAAAAATCTTCATCCTGCTCGCCGATCTTGATATTCGGATAGTCGGGATTTTCCGCCAATAATTCTATGACGGAGCCGGTGCGCTTATAGCGTTTGACGGTGACGTCTTCACCGAGACGAGCGACGACGATCTGGCCGTTCTTGGCCTGGTCGGATTTTTTCACTGCCAGCAGATCGCCATCCAGGATGCCGGCATCGCGCATCGACATGCCGCGCACCTTTAGCAGGTAATCCGGCATCGCAGAAAACATGGCTGGATCGACGGCGTAGGTTTTGTCCACGTGTTCTTCAGCCAGAATGGGCGAACCGGCGGCCACACGGCCTATCAGCGGCAGGCTCAGCTGCATCAGCGCAGGGTGGGGCAGTGCCAGCTGCGTGCCCGACGTACGGCTGCTGTCGTGTGCAGACTCGCGCAGGCGTATGCCGCGCGACGTGCCCGGCGCGATGTCGATTGCGCCCTTGCGCGCCAGCGCCTGCAGATGCTCTTCCGCGGCATTGGTGGAGCGGAAGCCCAGTTCGTTGGCGATTTCGGCGCGGGTCGGAGGGAAGCCGGTGTTCTGGATCGCATCCTTGATCAGCGTCAATATCTGTTCCTGGCGTGCAGTAAGTTTTAGCATGTGGTTTCTCTATATGGGCTGCAGGGCGGGTGTACATAAGTACAGGCTGCTTATATGCTCAGCCTGTATTTTTGTACAGTATAGCGCAAAATATAGTTATAAACGCAAGCCTTGCTTGTGAAAATTCTGAAAAAGCCGCAGAAACCACGAAAAAGATGGGCGCTGGGCGATCCGGCAGATGTCCCTTTTGTCGTCACCGCGGCCACATAGGGAATAACTCACTGAAACTATTGAACAAATTATCAAAAGCAGGTATAGTCGTGGGCTTTCCTCTTCCCGCACTCGTCTTGACGCCGAGGCGGGCTATTTTTATTGTCCACAAGGAGAATATATGCGTCATTATGAAATCGTATTTATCGTAC
>JAYSKH010000401.1:0-11030 GCA_043726505.1 Undibacterium sp.
ACTTGTTATCTTCTACGCTCAGGCCCGAGCGCGGACCCAACCAGTTGTTCTTTCAATAGCAGACGGCAGGCCTTGGCCTGCCTGCATTGAAGCTTATTGTTTATTTCATTTACTTATTTAGGCAGCCTGGCTTCCAGTTCGGCGACCCGCGTTTCCAGTGCTTCCAGCTTGGCGCGGGTCTTCGCCAGCACCTGCGCCTGGATGTCGAACTCTTCGCGGGTGACCAGGTCAAGTTTGGCAAAACCCTGGCTCATCATCGCCTTGACGTTCTTTTCTATATCTTTAGCGGGCGAGTTTTCCAGCGCCTGATTGATCTTGGCCTGCATGTCATTAAAAAAATTCTGTTTGTCCATCGTGTTCTCCGCAGGTGCTGATAATTAAAATTGCGCGTTACTGGTGCGCATTTCTGTTTGACACGGGTTTTCTTGCATCAATTTGGTGCGTCACATCCTCGTGTTGCCTACTCATCCAGAAGCTGGCGATTTTTTATCGCCTGATATTCTTTGTGCATTTATAGAATCATAACGCATGGCAGCCTAAATGACAGGCTGTCATAAAAGGTGTTCACAATCTTCCCTCTGATAAAACGATCTTTGCCAAATTAAATTTTGCAAAGATGCGGCTTGGCACGACTTCTGCTAATACCACTGTGAAGTTAATCGATTCGAGCAATGTGATATTAACCAAAAGAGGGAAGCGTTATGAAGAAACTGATACTTGTAGCAGCCATTTCTGCAGCCTTCACCAGCAGTTTCGTATGGGCGGAAGATGCGAAACCGGAAGAAGCCAAGCCCGACAATGAAGTAAGTTTCAATATTGGACTCGCCAGCGAATACCGTTACCGCGGTATTAGCCAGTCGCGTTTCGACCCTGCCATACAAGGCGGCGCCGACTACACCAATAACCCTACCGGATTTTATGCCGGCACCTGGTTGTCCTCTATCAAATGGACCAAGGATGCAGGCGGCAGCGGCGACGTGGAATGGGATATCTACGCCGGCAAGCGCGGCGAGATCGTCAAGGATGTCAGCTATGACATCGGCGTGCTGAGCTATATCTACCCATCCAACGGCCTGGACAAGGTTCCTGGCTTCAGGGATGCGAATACCACTGAGATCTACGGTCAGCTTGGTTATGGCCCGGCTTACATCAAATACTCGCATGCAGTGACAAACCTGTTCGGCTTTGTCGACAGTAAAAACAGCGGCTACCTGGATATCGGCGCCAATATCGACATGGGCGAAGGCTACACGCTGGGTCTGCATGCCGGCCACCAAAAGGTCCGCAGCAACTCCATCGCTGACTATACAGATTACAAAGTCGGCGTGACCAAGGAGTTTTTCGGCGTCAGCTTCAACCTGGCCGTCATCGGCACCAACGCCAATGAGTCTGCCTATGTGGCTCCAGGCGGAAAATTTACCGGCAGAACCCAATTGGTACTGGTGGGAACCAAATCCTTCTAGTCACTTATAGTCGCTTAGTTTTTTTAATTCGAGGCCAGCATGAAACTGATTACTGCAATTATCAAACCCTTCAAGCTTGATGAGGTACGCGAGGCCCTTTCCACCATCGGTGTGCAAGGAATTACCGTCACCGAGGTGAAGGGATTTGGACGCCAGAAAGGACACACCGAGCTGTATCGCGGTGCGGAATACGTCGTCGATTTTCTTCCCAAGACCAAGATAGAAGCCGCCGTGGATGACGCGATCGTTGATCGCGCGATAGAAGCGATAGAAACTGCTGCCCGCACCGGCAAAATCGGCGACGGCAAAATTTTCGTCTATGACCTACAACAAGTCGTGCGTATCCGCACCGGTGAAACCGGCAACGACGCTTTATAACAGACACTCAGGGAGAACACATGAATAAGATGTTGAGTAACGTACTGGCCGCGTGCGCGCTGCTGGTATCCATAGGTCTGGCACCATCGGTGATGGCGGCGGATGATGCTGCGGCAAGTACGGCTTCTGCTCCTGCTGCCATGGCTCCAGCCCCAGCTGCCGCCAGCGCTGCTGCAGCGCCGGCTTCTGAGCCTGCTGCTGCAACGGCGTCTGCTCCTGCAGCGGCGGCTGACCCGGCTGCGGCTTCCGCAGCGGCAGCGCCTGCGCCATCTCCCAACAAGGGCGACACTGCGTGGATGATGGTGTCGACGATGCTGGTCATCCTGATGACCATTCCCGGCCTCGCCTTATTCTACGGCGGCCTGGTACGTTCCAAAAACATGTTGTCCATCCTGATGCAGGTGTTCATGATTTTTGCCGTGATCATCGTGCTGTGGTGCATCTACGGCTACTCGCTGGCCTTTACTGAAGGCGGCAAGTTCATCGGTTCTTTCGACCGCGCCTTCCTGAAGGGAATCTGGGATCCGGTCAAGGGCACGTTTGCCACTGCTGCTACGTTCAGCAAAGGCGTTGTGATCCCTGAGTTTGTGTTTGTCGCCTTCCAGGCAACCTTTGCAGCGATTACCTGCGGCCTGATCATCGGTGCATTTGCAGAACGCGCCAAGTTCACGGCGGTACTGCTGTTCGTTGTGCTGTGGTTCACTTTCAGCTATCTGCCTATCGCCCACATGGTCTGGTTCTGGCCTGGTCCAGATGGCATCAAGGACGCTGCAACACTGGCATCCGAATCTGCTAAAGGCGGCTTCCTGTGGCAAAAAGGCGCGATGGACTTCGCCGGCGGCACAGTAGTGCATATCAATGCCGCGGTGGCAGGCCTGGTGGGTGCTTACCTGATCGGTAAACGTGTGGGCTACGGCAAAGAATCAATGGCGCCGCACTCGCTGACAATGACGATGATCGGCGCTTCGCTGCTGTGGGTGGGCTGGTTCGGTTTCAATGCGGGTTCCGCACTGGAAGCAGGCGACGTTGCAGCACTGGCTTTTGTCAACACACTGCTGGCAACTGCTGCTGCAACCGTATCATGGGTATTCGGTGAATGGATGTCCAAAGGTAAACCTTCGATGCTGGGCGGCGCGTCCGGTGCGGTAGCCGGCCTGGTTGCTATCACTCCTGCCTGCGGTTTTGTTGGCCCTATGGGCGCGCTGATCATCGGCTTGCTGGTAGGTCTGGTCTGCCTGTGGGGTGTGAACGGTCTGAAGCGCCTGCTGGGTGCGGATGACTCGCTGGATGTGTTCGGCGTGCACGGCGTGGGCGGTATCCTGGGTGCATTGCTGACCGGCGTGTTTGCTGCGCCTTCACTCGGCGGCCAAGGTATTTTCGACTATGTGACCAACAAGATGTCTGCTGATCCGTATTCCATCATGGATCAGGTCACAACACAGGCCATCGGCGTGGGTACAACGATAGTATGGTCGGGCGTCGTTTCCTTCATCGCCTACAAGCTGGTTGATCTGGTGATCGGCCTGCGTGTACCCGAAGATGAAGAACGCGAAGGCCTGGACATCACCAGCCACGGCGAAACTGCGTATCACTCTTAATCTGCAGCAGGCATATAGCTTGATGTAGTAATGCTAGTATCCTCAGTGCATGTTTAGAGCGCATGCTACTGATTTAACGGGCACCTCCTCAGGAGGTGCCTTTTTTTTTGCGTTTGCCGCACAAGATGATGATGGAAGCGCAGTAGGAAAACGTATGAGAGCGTGGCAGGTGCTACTGGATGGCACGTGCGATAGCGCAGACGGGGCTACATAAACGTGCTGCCTGCATTAACTTGTGAAGGACACGGCTTCGACAGTATGGACGTAAAAAAAGGCCATTGTTGCCAATGACCTTTGTGAACAGCAACGCGGCGATGGGCCGCGTGTGCGCTAATTATTTCACTGCCAGCAGCCACAGCCTTGCCAGATCGGCAGCGCCATCAGTGGATTGTATGGTTTTGAAGACTTCCTCGGCCTTGGCGCGATTGCCGGATTTCAGATAGGCCACGCCCAGACGCAGTTTGGCGTCGTCCGGGTTTTTCATGCCGCCCTTGGCAATGCCTTCTTCCATCATCGGGATACCTTTGTCGTACTGGCCGTAGACGGTGTAGTTATAGCCGATGTTGACCAGGCCGGTGCCGGTTTTTGCCGAACGTGCCTGCTTCTCGCCGTCGCTCAAGGATTTTGCATCATCTGCGGCTTGTTTGGTCACCTGATCGCGCAACTGCTTATGCCGTGCTGCATCTTTGCCGGTGCCCAGTACATTGTCTGCATAGCCCTTGTCGACCACTTTCTTGGCTTCACCGGGGATACCGGCCTGTTGCAGCAACTGG
This sequence comes from Undibacterium sp., assembly GCA_043726505.1. Classification (GTDB taxonomy): domain Bacteria; phylum Pseudomonadota; class Gammaproteobacteria; order Burkholderiales; family Burkholderiaceae_D; genus Undibacterium. Next base: position 4,213 of record JAYSKH010000401.1, read on the forward strand.
ATCATTTCGACAAAACGGCCTGCTTCGGTAATGTTGTCTGCGGCAAATTCCAGACGGTATTCATCCAGGCGCAGGCGGTCGGAAAAGCCCGGTTTGGTTTCTGTCTGATACAGCAGGTCGGCCCAGTAGTCTTTAGTTGGGTAGTATTTGACCAGACGCTCCAGCACTGTCCTGTAGCCGTCTTTGTCTTTCAGCTGCTGGTAGGCGCTTGCCTGCAGGCGCAGGGTTTCCTGAGAAGGTGCGCGGCCCGCTGCTTCATCGGCGGCGATTTCCTTGCCGATCTGTTTGGAGGCGCCAGCAAAATCGTTTTGCAGGTACATGATGCGCGCCAGCAGGTTCTGTATCTGCGCATTGCTTGGATCCAGCGCGATGTAGCGCTCAGCCCAGATTTTGGCGTTAGGATAATCCTTGGCATTGAAAAATACGGATGCCATGCCGTCGGTGAACTTCAGCACGTCGGCTGGGGACAGGCGCTTGCTGTTGATCATGTTGTCGAAGGACTTGGCCATCAGCGCATTGTCATTGGTGCTGGACGCGATGATCGCATTGGTGCGGTCTATCATGAACAGCTCAGGCGGCGTCTTGTTAGGTACGGCATCCAGCGTTTTGACCTTGGCGATTGCTTCGTCGAATTTTTTAGCGTTGATCAGTTCCTGCGCTTCATTGAGCGGCTTGCCTATTTCGACACGGATGGTCTCAGGCTTCGCTGCAGCACCGGCAGCGGCAGCAGGTTCTTCTGCGCATGCCACAGGAGTAACGAAGGGAAGGGCGGAAGCGCCCAGCGCCAGCAGCAAGGCCGCGGCAGCAATGGAAGAATTTTTTTTCATGAAAACTTGCATAAATAAATGGAAGTAATGTGCCTGTCGCCTGGTTTTCTGTTGCATCTGGCCACAGCGGTCGATGGCGGCTGTTGATGTGGCGGATTGATGCAGCGAGATTTCAGGGCCCGCAGGGTGGTTTCATATTCACCGAATATGGCAAAGCACAGTTTGTTGCAAAAAACATACTGTGCCAGCTGATACTTCGGCATTATATATGACGGCGAAGCGGCTGGCATCCCAGAGGGGCAACACAGACCAGTCCACAGATCAGTCGTTGATGAATTGCTCGTTGCCTATCATACCTATCTTGGTCACACCCAGACGCTGGGCCGAGGCCATCACCGCTGCCACCGATTTGTACGCCACCAGCTTATTCGGCTTCAGGTGCACTTCAGGCTGGTCCGGCTGGGCCGCTACTTCACGCAGCTTGGCCTCCAGTTCGGGCCGTCCGCCGGTCAGCGCGGTGCCGTTCCACAGCACGGTGCCATCAAAATCCACGTCGATTGTCACCACTACCGGGTCCGTCAGCGGCTTCGCAGGGCTACTGGTCGGCATGTTGAGGTTGACTGCGTTGTTCTGGATAGGAATGGTGATAATCAGCATGATGATCAACACCAGCATGACGTCAATCAGCGGCGTCATATTCATTTCTATCATCGGTTCCGGGTCGGCGGAGCTGCCTCCGCCTGAGCCTATATTCATTCCCATATCGGTTCCTTCATTTGTTAACACTAAATAACTTGCACCGGCTTCTTAAGAAAAACGGAATTCTCACGTTTTTCTATTTGGCCTATTACCTAGAAGTTGTTGCAAAGTCTGCCTGGCTAGGCGCGCCGACGCAGACAGCACGCAGGTGCGGCAAGGAGAAGCAACAACGCCAGACGGGCTTTTCAGCGAGCGCTAACCGCCGCGGGGCGGGGGCTCGGTCACAAACGCAACCTTGGCAATCCCTGCACGCTGGGCTGTCAGAATGACCTTGCCTACATACTTGTACTGGGTGTTTTGGTCACCCCGTATATGCAGCTCCGGTTGCGGTACCATCACCGCGATTTTCTTCAACTTTTCCAGCAGCGCCGGTGTATCCGGCACCAGGCTTTCGTTCCAGAATATCTGGCCTTCTTTGTCGATTGCCAGGTTGATGTTTTCCGGTTTGGTCTTGTACGGCTGATTGGTTTCAGATGGCAGCTTGACCGGAATCGTGTGTGTCACAACAGGGATGGTGATCAGGAAGATGATCAGCAGTACCAGCATCACGTCGACCAGCGGCGTTGTATTGATGGTGCTGTTGACTTCGTCCTCACCATCGCCGTCGTTACCGATAGACATCGCCATGATCTAGCCCACCCGTTTCATGGTTACACGGCCTACGTCGCCCTGGCCGACTGTGCTCATCGCACCGGACAGCAGCACGGAGTGCAAGTCGGCGCCAAAAGTGCGCACCTCTTCCATCGCGCTCTTGTTGCGGCGTACCAGGAAGTTGTAACCCAGCACGGCTGGAACCGCGACACCCAGACCGATTGCGGTCATGATCAGCGCTTCACCCACTGGACCTGCTACCTTGTCGATCGACGCCTGGCCAGCCACGCCGATGGCAGTCAGCGCATTGTAAATACCCCAAACCGTACCGAACAGACCGACAAACGGTGCTGTGGAGCCTACTGTTGCCAGGAAGGCGAGGCCATCCTGCAGACGGCTTTGCACTTTTTCAACCGAGCGCTGGAGAGACATGGTGACCCAGGAGTTCAGATCTATCTGTTCCAGCAACGCACCTTCATGATGATCGGAGGCTTTCGTGGCCGTCTCCGCGATGAAGCGGAAAGGGCTGCCTTCTTTCAGGCTGCTGACGCCTGCCTGGATGGAAGGCGCTTTCCAGAATTTAGATTTGGCGTCTTTGGCCTGGCCGCTCATTTTTATCTGGTCAATGACCTTGGTGACCAGGATATACCAGCTACCCATGGACATGATGGCCATGATAATCAGCGTGGAGCGGGCAACGAAGTCGCCGCCTTTCCACAGTGCATCCAGGCCATAGGGATTTTCCACGGTCTCTTTGTTGACAGGGGCAGGGGCCGGAGCGGCCACATCTGTCGGTGCCTGTGTTGGCGTGGCGGCGTTCGTGGTATCGGGAGCAGATGCCGCTACGGGCGCTGCTGCAGGTGTAGCCGTATCGGCGGGTGCAGTCGCAGCAGGCGCACTTGCGGCCGGGGTATCTGCCGCAGGCGTTTGCGCCATCGCGCCGGTACTGGCTGCCATGCCCGCAGTAAATACGGTAAATAGCAGTGCTGCAATAGTGGGAGTGAATTGAGTTCTCATGAGTAAATATTCCTTAAAGCTATTCGCTATTTATTCGCTATTGTTTATCAGGCCTGTGCTGCCATACTGTAACTGGCAGCGGCTGTTATTTATCTTCAAGCTTCCATACGTATTGCATTTTGGTCCAGAATTGCTCGGGTTTGCCGTCCACTGTGCCGGGTACGAATTTGCACAGGCTGAGGCCGGCTCGCGCCGCATTGTCCAGGCTGCGGTGGCCGCTGGATTTTTCGACCTTGGAATCGATGACCCGGCCGTCTACGCCGACCAGGAAAGATAGATCGACGGTACCGCTTTCTTCATTCCTGAGCGATGCAGCCGGGTAGGCAGGTTTGGCGCAGGCACGGGAATCAACTACTGCTGCAACACGGACCGGGCCGGTGGCCGTGGCATCCGTCGTTGCAGGTGCTGTGGAAACGGAGGATTCAGGTTCCGGCGTTGTGCTTGCGGTAATCGTATCCTGCTGTACCGGTGTCTGCACCTGCACTTCGGGCGGCGGCACAAAAGGTTGTGGCGCAGCCACCTGCGGCGGTGGAGGGGTGTCCGGTATTGCCGGAGGTGGCGGAGGCGGTTGTATTTCTTCCACCAGCTGCACGTTCAAAGGCTGCTGTATGACCTGAATAATTTTATGGCCAAGCCCATGCAGCAAGGCATAGACGAGCGCGGCATGAAACAGGATAACCAGTGTCAGGCCGGTAAATTTCTTGGTCGGTGTTCCCCTATTGTCGATCGTAAAATCCATAATGCTCTCCTTTTCCAGGTAGATGTAGGACGATATTCGGCGAAGTGGTGCAAGGGGTCAGTGTGCTAACACACAGAAGTGGGCAGGTTGGGCTTGCCTGAAGGCAATTGAAGTTTTATTGCAAGAGTATCGAGTTGCTTAGTGTTACCACTTGCAGCCTTTGTCGGTGACCGCGTCCCTGAGCAGCAGCAGCGGCGCAAACAGGCCCGCCTTGGTATACGCGGTTTTGCAATCGCCGCGTTGCGCACCCCGTGCTGCGCCTTCCACCCTGGCTTCCAGACTGTTGCTGGCTTGCTGTGTTTCGCGCAGCTGCTCCATGGGTGTTTTTTGACGGCTGCGGTCGTTGTCCCGCGCCAGCTTGCGCAAGTCATCCAGATCCAGCCGCGGTGCTAGCGCTGGCGCGAGATCTGGCGGCGGGATCGCGGATACATCTGTAAGAGACTCTGGAGCGGCGCGTGGCGATGGTGATGATGCAATTGTGGCGAGATTTCTGGTCTGTGGACGCGTGTTTTGCCGAACTGTGTCGCCCCTTTTTGTTGCGGCACGCGTGTAGGCTGCTGGCTGGGCGGGTACCGGCTGCGGCGAAGGCAGAACATTGCTTATGTCCATATACACCACCGGCCCGGCCTGCGCTGAGGTGCGGTGCATCAAGCCCCGGTTTGGCAGCGCATAAAGAATTAGCGCGTGAAAAAGTATTACCGGCATCAGGTAAAACCAGGAACTGCGCGATCTTTCGGGAGCGTTCATTGTTCGCATACAAGATAGCAGGAAGTAGCAAAGTAGCCGGGCCGCAGGTTTATCTTATGACGGGACTAATTGACAATTAGTTCACTGTCGAGTTTTTGCGCGGAAAAGTTCATGTACACGACGGCTGTTGCCAATACAGATATACTTTCGTTTTGTCTTATGCACTTTTCTCTCATCCTAGCTTCAACAGCGTAGAAAGATCTTCATGCCGACCACTATAGACCTTCGCAGCGATACGGTTACCCAGCCGAGTCCGGCAATGCGCGGGGCAATGATGGACGCCGCCGTAGGTGACGACGTTTATGACCAGGATCCTACGATCCATCGTTTGCAGCATGTCATGGCGGAACAATTCGGGTTTGAAGATGCGCTGTTCTTTCCTACCGGCACGCAAAGCAATCTGGCGGCCTTGCTCGCGCACTGCCAGCGTGGGGAAGAGTACATCGTCGGCCAGGAAGCCCACACCTATAAATATGAAGGCGGCGGCGCTGCCGTACTGGGTAGCATACAGCCGCAGCCTTTGCTGAACCAGGCAGATGGGTCCATTGCCCTGGCTGATATTGAAGCAGCCATCAAGCCGGATGATATTCACTTTGCCCGCACCAAGCTGATCGCGCTGGAAAATACGATAGGCGGTAGGGTGTTGCCGATGGCCTACATGGCCGAGGTAAAGCAGCTGGCCGACCGCCGCGGCCTGGCTGTGCATCTGGATGGCGCGCGCGTCTTTAATGCCGCTGTCAAGCTGGGCTTGTCCCCTGCCGACGTTTGCAAGGGGCTGGACTCGGTGTCGGTATGCCTGTCCAAAGGATTGGGCACGCCGGCGGGGTCGGTGCTATGCGGCAGCAAAACATTGATCAAGGATGCGAAGCGCTGGCGCAAGATGCTGGGTGGCGGCATGCGTCAGGTAGGCATACTGGCCGCAGCTGGTCTGTATGCGCTGGAGCACAATGTGCAGCGGCTGGCAGATGACCATGAAAACGCAAGCCTGCTGGCGGCCGGTTTGGCAGAGATCGACGAACTGCGGGTAGAGCCGGTGCAGACCAATATCGTGTTTGTGCATGTTGCTGCGGCCGACATCGCTCCGCTATCTGCTCATCTGTCCAGCCATGGCATTGTTGCATCGGTAGGGCAGCGTACGCGGCTGGTAACGCATCTCGATGTTTCGGCAGAGCAGGTACGGCAGGCGGTTCAGGTGTTCAAAGCCTATTTTACTAGTGTCAAAATATAAGCAATAGCTCTGATGGGTGACGAGAGTATTTGCACCCGATCGTTGTAAAAAAGCCGGAGGGAGTGAATAATTTATTGAGCTGATTGATTAGTCCCTTATATTGGGAATATACTAATTTTTCTGGCGGCCAATATATTTACACATATATTGTACCGATTGATATAAAATTATTCCTCTCTCTTCAAATGTCGAAAGGACATTGTAATGAACGCAAAAATTTTGGGCATACTCGCTCTGCCGGTTCTGATCTCTGCCTGTGCAGGCCCAGTCACAGCGGAAGACGACGGTAAAGAGGAAAAAGTCTATACAACGGGCAGCTTGCTGCCGCAGCGCGGCGCCACTGCCGCAGCAACGATCAGCAAGGAAGAGCTGGAATCGAAGCGCATCCAGACAAATTCTGCAACGATGCGCAAGCCGCTGTAAGCTGAGAACTCGAGAGTCCGGTATGCCTTGAAACTCAAGGCTACACCAGCTAATGCAATGTAGGCTTTTCGACGCCGGAATCTGATGCTGGCGTGCGCTGCTGTACCAGTATCCAGGGCCGGACTACCACAGTCCATAGATTGACGTTGTCATCCAGCCAAGCCTTGGCTTGCAGATCGCTTACCCTGGCAACTTCGCCGGAGGTAAGCCATCGCGCTACCTGATCTTTGTTGTCCTTTGACATCTGAAATGCCACTTCAATCAGGTCCAGTTCCGCACTGACCACGATGACGCTGCCGGTGGCAAAATGACGCAATAATTCTTTCCATGGAAACTGCGCGGTTTCCTGAACCAGTTTGGCTTTAAGCGATTCGTCCTGTTCCATGATTTCTATAGTAGAGAAAATAGGAATTTTACCGCGTCAGGCTTAATCGGTGCTGGCCTTGTTATTGTCCACTGGCTCTGGGAAATTACGCATAGTGCGCAACACAGGAAACCCGAACATCCACAAACCGGTGACGACCAGTGTAGCCACCCCGCCGAAAAC
>JAYSKH010000402.1:0-50157 GCA_043726505.1 Undibacterium sp.
GCAGCTGACTGAAGCCGGGCGCGCGTTGCTGGCAGATGCCAGGGCTGCCGCCAACAGCATGGATGTGTTCAAGGCCAAGGCGCGTACCTTGGCTGAGGGGCTGGAACCAGAACTGGCGGTGTCGGTGGATGTGATGTTCCCCATCGCCAGGCTGACGGAGGCTGTGCAGGCTTTCCACGCGGCTTTCCCCACCACACCTTTGAGGCTGTATGTGGAGGCGCTGGGCGCCGTGGTGCAGCCGGTGCTGGACGGCCGCTGCCGCATCGGCGTCATCGGCTCGCTGCCGGAAGTGCCGGAACAGTTCGCGTCCGACTACATCCTCAGCGCGCCGGTGGTGACTGTCGTTGCGCCGGAGCATCCTCTGGCAAAGCTGGGCGGCCTGGTCTCGCGCGCCACCGCATCGCAGTATGTGCAACTGGTGCTGACCGACCGCTCTCCGCTGACGGAGGGCCGCAATTTTGGCGTGCTGTCACCGCAGACGTGGCGGCTGGCAGACCTGGGCGCCAAGCATGCATTCCTGCGTGCAGGCCTCGGCTGGGGCCATATGCCGCTGCATATGGTGGAAGAGGATTTTACACGCGGTAGCCTGGTGCCCATCACGCTTGAGGCGATGACCATGACCGGCAATGCCTTTTCCATGCACGCGATCCACCGCAAGGATGCGCCGCCGGGGCCGGCGGGGCGCTGGTTTGTCGCCAGGCTAAAACAGCAGTAGGGCAGCAGAGCAGCAACAGAGCAGCAGTAGTGCAGCAGTAGTGCAGCAGCGATGCCGCTTTATTTCGTCACCTGTTAGCTTGTCATCCCGCCAGCTTCGCATTGCGCCGGTACTGGCCCGGCCCTACGCCGAAGCTGCGCTTGAACACGCGGTTAAACGCCGCTTCTGACTGGTAACCCACCGCTTCGCCTATCTCTGCCACGCTGCGCTTGCCCTGCGACAGCCATTGCGCCGCCTGCGCCATGCGCGTCTGCATCAGCAGCGTGGCAGGCGTGATGCCTGCAACGCTGCGGAACAGCCGCGCAAATGTGGCGCGCGACATATGGCAGGCAGCGGCCATGTCTTTCAGCTCCCACGGTTTTTCCGGCGCGGCCAGCATCGCCTGCAACAGCGCCTGCAGGCGTTCTTCGGCCAATACGGCCAGCAGGCCGGACATCGTCTTTGCCTGTTCTAGCCAGGCCCGCATTACCAGCGCAAACAGCGCGGAAGACAGTTGCGACACCACGGCGCTTGCGCCCGGCCGCATCGCATCTGTTTCCAGCCGCAGCATCGTGATCAGCGCCTGCAGGCCGGCAAAGTCTTCGCGCCCCGCAGTGCGCACCAGCAGTAGTTCCGGCAGCGCATTCAGCAGCACGCTGGAGGCGCCGGCTTCAAACGTGAACTCGCCGCACATGATCTCGGTCAGCGCGCCTTTGCCGTCATTGCCTACCAGGCGCACGACCTCGGAACCGTCGATGACGCGGTTGGCCGTGGCCATGTCAGTGTCGGTTCCTTCGCCTTCCATATGCAGCCGGTGCGCATTTCCCTTGGGGAAAACGATGATGTCGCCGCTCTGCAGCGCGATACCTTTTTCCCCGGCGGCATCCAGCCATGCATTGCCGGAAACGATCAGGTGGTAAGAGGCCACGCCCGGCGCCGTGCTCGCATGTTCCAGTATCCACGGCGCTTTGAAGTGGCAGCGCACGTCCAGCGCGGTACGCAGCGGGTTCAGTGTCAGCAGGCGGCTTAGCGCATCCATGGTGTTCCTTAGGTAATGATGAATTGAGACGTTTGAGCAAATTATAGATCATTATGAGCATTAAAATAATCAAGCCTTCTGTCTATACTTCTCTCCATGCCAACACGACGTTGACATCGCAACACTCCCAAACTTACTAAGGAAATGATCATGACACGTCTTCACACCACAGCAATCTCCGAATCCACCGGCCAGGCAGCGCAATTGTTTGGCGCTATCAAAGGCGCAATCGGCAAAGTACCTAACGCTTATGTCACGCTGGGCAGCAACAGCCCGGTCGCACTGGAAGCAGTCTTGGCGCTGGACGGCGCTCTGAAAAAAAGCAGCCTCAGCGCCAAACAGATAGAAGTCATCAAAATCGCCGTCAGCCAGGCGGTGGATTGTGATTATTGCGTGGCAGCACACACTGCAATCGGTAAAGGTGCCGGCCTGAGCCGCGAAGCCATCCTGGCAATCCGCCACGGCCAGCCTTCCGGCGACGTGCAGCATGATGCACTGGCGAGCTTTGCCCGTTATCTGATTACGACCCACGGCACTGTGCCTGCCGAACTGCTGAAAGCCGTCACCGCCGCCGGCTTCAGCGATGCGCAGATATCGGATACTTCGATGGTCATTGCCGCCATCACGTTCACCAACATCTTCAATCGCATCAACGACACGACTGTCGATTTCCCAGCGGCAGACTGAGTTGGCCCGGGATGCCTGCCACGGCGGGCATCCATGGTCTTGCAGTCAGAGATAGTTGAAACAGATATGGAGGATATGATGGAACAGACAAAGACAATCACCGTCTATAGCACCAGTACCTGCCCGTATTGCATGATGGCCAAGCACCTGCTGGGCGCCAAGGGTGCGGAAATCACTGAGATCAATGTCGGTGCTGACGCCGGACAGATGCAGCATATGATGGCCCGCAGCGGCAGGCGCACCGTACCGCAGATTTTTATCGGCGACCTGCACGTAGGCGGTTATGACGATCTGCTGGTGCTGGACAGACAAGGCAAGCTGGAAGCCATGCTATAGCGAGCGCTCCATGCACGGCCTGCCGGTATAAAAGCTTATAATCTTTCGCAGAGTTTGACATTCAACCATCTTCGTGAAAGAGCAGGCCAGCATGAACACAGCAATGACCTTCGTCGGCATCGCCGCCGCCATCGCTATCGGTGCGATGAGCCCCGGCCCCAGCTTTGTGATGGTCGCGCGCACTGCAGTCACCTCCAGCCGTGCCAATGGGCTGGCTGCTGCAGTAGGCATGGGCCTGGGCGGCAGCCTGTTTACTGCCGCAGCGCTGCTGGGTTTGCAGACGGTAATGGCCTCGGTGCCCACGCTGTACATGCTGCTGAAAATTGCTGGCGGAGCGTATCTCGCTTACCTCGGTTACAAAATCTGGAAGGGCGCCAAATCGCCGCTGATGGCGGGCGACGGTAATAGCGAAGCGCCCCGCCAGAGTCCGAAGCGCTCGTTCCTGCTGGGCCTGGGCACGCAACTCAGCAATCCAAAAACAGCGATTTTCTACGGCAGCGTATTCGCATCGCTGATGCCGCACGATGTGCCCAAGGCGCTGTTGCTGGTGCTGCCCGTTATCATTTTTTGCATAGAGGCCGGCTGGTACAGCATTGTAGCGATGATGCTGTCTTCGGTATCACCGCGTGACGCCTATCTGCGTTATAAAAGCTGGATAGACAGGGTGGCCGGCGGCGTCATGGGTTTACTGGGTTTGCGGCTGGTGGTGACGGCTGCGGAAATATAGCGCGTCTACCGGTTTTGCCTTGCAGGTGCATTAAAACCCTTGTTTTCCTCCACTGCCATGACTAAGCTGACGTGGCAATCCGGCACGCGCAGGCCATGCGTTGCGGAATCATTTTCTGGAGGAGAATGTCATGTCTTACGTAGATGGTTTTATCTTGCCGATTCCCAAGGCAAAGCTGGATGCCTACTGGGAAATGTCGCGCAACTGCGCCGCGGTCTGGCGCGAACTCGGCGCACTGGAATACCGCGAATGTGTTGCCGATGATGTTAAACCAGGAAAGCTGACGTCGTTTCCGCAAAGCGTGAACCTGGAAGAAGGCGAGGTCGTTGTCTTCTCATGGATAGTCTATGAATCGCGTGCGCAGCGCGACATCATCGTCGAAAAAGCGATGAACGACCCACGTCTGGCAGGCATGATGAATCCGGAAACGCTGCCGTTTGATGGCAAGCGGATGATCTACGGCGGGTTTCAGATGATGGTCGATTTGTGAAGCGGACTTGATGCCGGAGTGAGGTTTCTTGGACGATGCAATCTTTGCAGCAGGGTAGGCTGGGCAAACGTTTTATCTGCCCAGCATTCCGTGCATTCCACCATAAATGTTATTCGGCGTTGTGAGTCAATTGGGTGCTGTGGTCTGCGAAGACGTTGGGCAGATAAAGCGTTTGCCCACCCTACGCCGGAGTCAAGTTTCGCATTGACTCAACATCCCCGGCACGCCCCGCTAACTTCGCTACTGCTCCACCTTCAACGCCCGCTTCAAAATCTTCCCGGTTGCCGTCATCGGCAGCGAAGCCACTATCTCGACGATGCGCGGATACTTGTACGCGGCCATATTTTCCCGTCCCCATGCGACCAGCTCTTCCGAAGTGATTTGCTGGCCTGCTCTCAGCACCACCACCGCCTTGATCTCTTCGCCGTGCAGCTCATGCGGTATGCCGATGACGGCGGCCTGCACCAGCGCCGGGTGCGTCATCAGCACTTCTTCCAGTTCGCGCGGATAGACGTTGAAGCCGCCGCGGATGATCATGTCCTTCAACCTGTCGACGATGTAAAAATTGCCGTGTTCGTCGGTCTTGCCGATGTCGCCTGTGTGCAGCCAGCCGTTGCGGATCGCGTCTGCAGTGGCGTCCGGGCGTTTGTAGTAGCCCTTCATCACGCAGTGACCACGTACGACTATTTCGCCTGCTTCACCGACGGGCAGCGGCAAATCGTTTTCATCGACCACGCGTACTTCCACGCCTGTCACCGGTTGGCCCACGCTGCCGGGGATGGAAGGAAAATCCAGGTTGCTGAAGGTGGCGACGGGGCTGGTTTCAGACAGGCCGTAGCCTTCCAGTATCTTGATGCCGAACCGGTCTTCAAACTGCCGCATGACTTCTACCGGCATTGCTGCGCCGCCGGACAGGCCCAGGCGCAGGTTGGTCGCGATTTCCTTCAGGTCGTGCCGGTCTGCCGCGCCGGGCAGGTTCAGCATTGCGATGTACATCGTGGGCACGCCGGCAAAGATCGTGACTTTGTGTTTTTGCATGGCCGCCAGCGAAGCATCCGGATCAAAGCGGGCCAGCAGCACCATCGTTGCGCCAGCGGCGATGACGGCATTCATCTGCACCGTCTGGCCGAAGGTGTGAAACAGCGGCAGCACCAGCAACTGCGTATCGCGGCTATCCATCTTCATCAGGTTCTGGCAGATCATGATGTTCATCGCGATGTTGGAATGCGTCAGCTCCGCGCCCTTGGGCGTGCCGGTAGTGCCGGATGTGTACAGGATGACCGCTGTGTCGTTGGCGTCCGTCAGCTCGATGTTGAAGCTGGTGGAGCGGTCCTTCATCATCATGCCCAAGGTGCGGCAACCATCTATCGGCGAGGGCTTGGTCGGGTCGGCGGTGATCATCACAAAGTGCGGACAGTTTTCAGCCTGCCGGAAACCGTCCCAGCCCTCTTTGCCCATGGGCAGTTCCGGCGTACCTTCAAAACACAGGAAGGCCCTGGCGTCACAATCCAGCAGATGGTAGGCCACCTCGCGCGCCTTCAGCAGCACGTTGATGGGCACCACCACCGCGCCCAGCTTCAGGATGCCGTAATAGATGATGGGAAAGTAAGGCAGGTTGGGGCAGGACAGCACGACCTTGTCGCCCTTGCCTATGCCCATGGCTTTGAGCCCGTTGGCGACCTGGCTGGCGGCGGCATCCAGCTGGGCATAATTGATATTGGTTTCTCCAAAACGGAGCGCGATCTTGCTGGGCATCAGCGTGGCGTTGCGGCTGAGGTTGGCGGCGTAGTTGAGCATGCATGTCTCCTGGCGACAGTGTATCGGACCGGTAATCGCTGTTTTTTATCAGATGATGCGCGATTTTTATGGCCGGCTCGCGCCGGCTGCAAATGATTCTACCCGATCAATATCGTCAATAACAGAAAAAATACAGGCGTGCGATTTACTCACAAAAAATGTGTGCAATCCTGTGGATAAGCCCGTTTGGCGGCATGCAAGTGATTGATTTTAAATAATATTGTTTTTCTGCCTAAAATGCAGGCAAGTGCCGCGCCGCCCGGTTTTTTTGCTGCAGCGCACGCATGAAAATAGGCGCAGCCGCACATGCACATGTTGACCCCGGCCTTCAACATGCACTACACTCCGGCTTCAGGTGTTTAGGGACGCCTGCCCGCACAAGAGGCTCTCACCCTAGATTTGTTCATGTCCTACCATCAGTTTCATAGATGTGACGAGCGCATGTTTCGTTTGGCGACAGCGGGGTAGCCAAAAAAACGAACAGGAGCATTGTCATGTTATCCCCGCATTTCCCTCTGGCCGAGCACGGCCCAAGCTTATATTTTCCTTGTCCGCTGACGCCCTTCATCGTGGAGCCTAAGCCATGAGCGCCGCCGTGAACGAGCTGAAAACCCGCGCGCGCCTGCTGCTGAATGCGCTGGAAAGCGAACAGCCGGAAGCGCTGGCTCGCGCACAGCGCATCAGCAAAAAACGCCGCTGGCCGCTGCCTGAAAGCTGGCAACTGAAGCACAGCCTTAATATCGTCGCCGCAGAAGCCGGCTTCACGCAATGGGACCACGCACGCACCGTGCTGGAGGGCTTGTCGCATACCGGCGATGACATGGGTGATTTCTGGTGCGAGGGTGAAAGCGCTGTCTTCCTCAACCACTGGTTTGCCAGCTACCCGCTGGCGCAGGAATGCCTGCAGAATGAATCGCGCCGCTTCCTGCTGCCGTACCGGCGCCAGTTTGTCGTTACCGGAGAACATTACCTGCGCCACCTGGGGCTGGACCCGGACGATCCGGCCTGGGCCGACATAGGCCGCAACCTGGCTGCCGGCTACGGCAGCGCGGCATGGCAGCACCTGAGCGTGCAACGGCTGCATGCGCAGCGCCGCCCTTTGTCCGGGAGCCGCCGTGGATAAGCTCAAAAAAGCGCAACTGAAATTTGCCTACAAAATGGCGCTGACGCCGCACGGGCTGTACCTTATCAGGAACATGGCCACTGGCGCGTGTTACGTGGATGTCAGCGCCAATACCACCGGCGCGCTGAACCGCCATCGCTTTGAGCTGCAACGCGGCGCACACAGGTGCAAGGCCTTGCAGCAAGACTGGACGCACTACGGAGAACAGGGTTTTGTGTGGGAAGTGGTGCAGACGCTGGAAGAAAGGCCGGAGCCGGATTTTGACTATGCAGCGGCGCTGGCGGATATGCTGAAGAGCTGGCGAGAGGCGAATGCGGTCGAGCCAACTGGCATGTACAACTAAGCTAGTTCCGCCCGGGTTCGCCATTCGCCCGGACGGAAGCAATCTCTTGCTATCTAAGGAGTATAAGGCCCCAGGTAATCGCGCTTGCCTATTGCCAGGCCGTTGTGGCGCAGGATGTCATGCGCCGTGGTGATATGGAAAAAGAAGTTGGGAATGGAAAAACTCAACAGGTAGTCGCTGCCCTTGAAGCTGGGTTTGAATTCGCCGAAGCTCAGCGTTACCGTATTGTCTTCGCTGGCATTCAACAGCGATTCGTCCACGCTTTCCAGGTAGTTGATGGTCAGCGCGATTCTTTCTTCCAGCTCCACGAAGGTGCTTTCCTTGTCGGCGAAGTGCGGGGAAGGGATACCGCTGAGCCTCTCTATCGCCAGCTTGGCGGAGTCGCTGGCGCGCTGCACCTGGGCTGACAGCGGCAGCATGTTCGGCGCCAGCCGCGCATTGATCAGCACTTCGGAAGCAATGCCGTGCTCCTGCGCATGCGCCGATGCCTTTTCCAGCAGGCTGGACAGCACGCGCAAGCCGCGGATGAAGACGGGAACGGAAATGCGGTACATGGTAAGCGCCATGATGACTCCTCTCAATAAATGTCAATTTCAGATAGAGTAGCAGCTTAGCCATACCTTTGCTGACCTACCCCATAAGCTTGCTGAAACCCCTATAAGGATAGTCCATGAAAGCCATACTGACCGGCCACACGCGTGGCGTCGGCGCCGCCATCGCCGCCTCGCTGCTGTCTCGTAATATTCCCGTGCTGGGCCTGGCCCGGGCCGGCAACGATGCGCTGGCGCAGCGTTTCCCCGATACGCTGAAGCAGCTTGCGCTGGATTTGTCCGATACCGCTGCGCTGACGGCGTGGCTGGCGGGCGGCGTTCTGCAGGACTTTATCGGTGACGATACATCGGCTGTACTGATCAATAATGCCGGCATGCTGCAGCCGGTAGGCTCGCTGCATACGCAGGATCTGGCTGCCATCGCGCGCACTGTCAGTGTCAACGTGACGGCGCCGCTGTTGTTGGCCGCCGCATTTGCCGCTGCGGCCAAAGACGCGGGCAAGGTAACTGATGCGCGCATCCTGCATGTGTCCAGCGGCGCAGGCCGTAGCGGTACAGCGGGCTGGAGCATCTACTGTGCGACCAAAGCCGCGGTGGACAACCACGCACGCGCCGCCGCACTGGATGAGGCGCCTGGATTGAAAATCTGCAGCCTGGCGCCTGGCATCATTGATACCGACATGCAGGCTGAAATCCGCGCGACCCCGCTGGAAAAATTTCCACAGCGCGAAAAATTTGAAGGCTTCAAGCGTAACGGCGATCTGGTCACTGCAGAAGATTGCGCGCGCCGCCTCGTCGAATATCTGCTGGGTGAGCGGTTTGGAGAACTGCCGGTGGCAGATTTGCGCGAAGTAAATCCGTAACTGATTTCTTGGTAGATCAAATGCCTGCGCCGGACCTGGCGCAGGCCGTGCTGCCCAAGACTGCTTAAGCCCTCGCGCGCCCCTTGTCCAGGTAGCCGACCAGCATGCCCATTAGCAGGCCGCCGGTGTGTGCCCAGTTGGCGATTGGACCTATTAGTCCGGTCCAGCACACTACATACCATACCAGCATCATCACTACCGTGTTCTTATGCAGCTCCAGCCCCGCCCTCGGGTTGTAGCGAGACTGTATCCATACATAGCCAAGCAAGCCGTAGATAACGCCGGACATCCCGCCAAAATACGGTGAATGCGTGACGCTGAACTGCATGACATTGGATGCAATGCCCACCAGCAGCACAAAGATCAGGTAGAAGAGGGTACCGCGGACCAGTTCTATCGCCCGGCCCAGATCCCAGATCCACATCAAGTTGAAAAAAATATGCAGGAAGCCAAAGTGGATGAAGATAGGCGTCACCAGCCGCCATAGCTGGCCGGAAGCGATGCTGTCATACCCGCGCGAGCCGGGGGCTGCGATAAACAGGTATTGCAGCACGGCATGCGACGAACCCAGATTGGACAACAGCGCAACGGCGATGCAGATGGCGATCAGTACGACGGTGACGGCAAAGTTTTTTGATAAATTCATTATTGAACGAGAGGGCAGGCGCTTCGATAAAAAAAGTGTGCAGTACCGGCATGTCACGTGATGTATCCGCGTTGGCCGGCTAGCTTGCCAGCATACAAGTAATTGCCCGGCGAGGAAAGCGCCGGCTGCAGGTTGCCTGCGGCAGGTTTTTACCAAAGAAGTACAATGAAGATATCCCCGGGGAGGCCATCCCCGCTTAAAAGGAGTAACGGCCATGTTCAAACGCGTTTCTTTTATTTGCCTTGGCACTGCAGCGCTGCTGGCGCTGGGCGCCTGTGCCACGACTGTGCAGCCGGCGGGTGCTGTTGCTGCGAATGCTGCGAATGCTGCTAATGCTGCTAATGCTGCTAATGCGTCTAATACCGGTGGCACCCAGTTTGCCGATGGCTGGCGCGAGCATGTCGAGCCGCTGTATAACTACGGCCCCGGCATCAGCCCCGGTACCACGTCATGGTGGGTGCCAAGCATCCTGCCACGCGGCACTTACCGCGTGATACGCCGCGTAGGTGGCCAGCCGCAGTTGGTGGACGGTTACAAATTTGAAGTCGACAGCAGTCCGATGAAAGAAATCCGCCTGATGCTGCCGGTGGAATATTCCAACGTGGAAGCGCTGGATGAAAAGTACGTGCTGGACAGCAAAACCCGCACGCGTTGACGCTGAACAGGCTCTGATGAAATAACAGAGTCTGAAACTGTTTTTTTGGGCTAGTTCAAATCGGACTTCAGCGGCGCTCTTCCCACACCAGTTCTTCCGTCCATCCCAGTTCCGCAAAGTCGGCGGCGCGCAGCTCCGCATCGCCTGCGCAGAAAAAATCATCCAGCTGTGGCGGCGGCACACCGGTGCCGGACAGCATTGCATGCACCTGGCCGCGATGGTGTATCTGGTGTTCAAACAAATGGGCCAGCAGGCGGGTGCGTGTATCGCGCTGGGTTTTACCAGGGCGCTCTATGGTGATGTAACGGCCCAGATCGCTATCCCTTTGCTGTTCACAATAGGCAATCAACCTGCGGTCCGTATCGGCCTGCTGAGGCTGTAGTGCGATGCAGGTATCAAAGGGTTCACGGTTTTTAAAAAAGCTGCGGCAATCCGGGTTTGGCGGCTCGCCGCGTAATTCTCTTTCCATTGCATCCACATAAAACCAGTCTACGGTAATGATATGGCCCAGCGTTGCACGTATTGTGGGGAAGAAGCTGGTGCGCGGCGCGGTGAATTCCTGCTGGCTCAGCTGTGCACAGGCCTTCAGCAATCGGTGATTGCACCACGCGTTGTTGTAGGCCATCGTCAGGAAATGGTGCGATAGGGGGTGCGATAGAGGGGGCGATAGAGGATTCGTCATTTTTTGCTCTCGAACAAGGTCGGGCCAGCGGCAGGCATCGGGCCTGAAAATATAGCATAGGCAATAAGGCAAAGGCAGGCGGATGTGCGCATGTTGCCTGCGGCCCATTGCATAAAGACAAGCGGCAGCCATATATGCTTCCAAAGGTACTGCGGATTAATGCTTTACATCAATTTAATGAGCTACCGCAGGATTCGGGTAATATAGTGTTAGCGTCTAGCACTGGTATTTTGCCTTTAAGCGCCGTAGCAAAGGTGGGTGCGCGCAGCCGGTTTTGCCGCCGCCCGCCGGGATTTGACCTGGATCAACATGCATGCCGCTGATCCAGCCTATATTGACGGTCGTTATGCATACGTAAAAGAGGGGTAAATGGAAGCTTTCCTGTTTTCTGGCTTGTTTGACCTGCCGTGGTGGGGACTGGTGATTGTTGCACTGGGCCTCACGCACATCACTATCGCTTCAGTCACAATTTTCCTGCACCGGCATCAGGCGCACCGTTCGCTGGACCTGCATCCGGTCGCGAGCCATTTCTTCCGCTTGTGGCTGTGGCTGACAACCGGCATGGTTACCAAGGAATGGACGGCCATCCACCGCAAGCATCACGCCAAATGCGATACCGTTGACGATCCGCATAGCCCGCAAATCCACGGCATCAACCGTGTGCTGTGGGGCGGCGTCGTACTGTACGTCAAGGAAAGCAGCAATGGAGACACCATGCAGCGCTACGGCGCCGGCACGCCGGACGACTGGCTAGAGCGCAATGTGTATTCGCGCTATGTGATCCTCGGGCTAACCTTGATGGGCCTGACCAACGTTGCGCTGTTCGGCCTGGTGCCGGGCGTGTTGATCTTGATAACTCAGATTGCATGGATCCCGTTCTGGGCGGCCGGCGTTATCAATGGCGTGGGCCACTTCTGGGGCTACCGCCACTGGTCTACCGAGGATTCGAGCACCAATATTTCCCCGTGGGGCATACTCATCGGCGGCGAAGAGCTGCACAACAATCACCACGCCTATCCGACGTCGGCCAAGCTGTCCAGCAAATGGTATGAGTTCGACATAGGCTGGATGTATATCCGCATATTGGAGACGCTGGGTCTGGCGCGCGTCAAGCATGTGGCGCCGACGCCGCAGTTTGCATCGGCCAAGCCGGTGCTGGATCCTGAAGTGTTGCAGGCTGTCATACGCCACCGCTACGACGTGCTGGCCAAATACGCCAAATCACTGAAGCGCACCTATGCAGAAGAACTGGGTAAGCTGCGCCGGCAATCGCCGCAGCAGGCGCAAGCGCTACAAACCGTCAAGCCGCTGCTGAGCCAGGACCATGAGTCCCTGCCCGATGCCGACCGCGTGAAACTGGCCGATGCGCTGTCCCGCTCGCACGCGCTGCAAACCATGTATGCAATGCGCCACGAACTGGCCGCGATCTGGGGCCGCTCCACCGCCACGTCGGAACAGCTGGTCAAGCAGTTGCAGGACTGGTGCCACAAAGCAGAAGCCAGCGGCATCACGCCCCTGGTGGAATTCTCACAAAGGCTGCGCTGCTACGTCTAGCGTAGAGAATAATGAGCGCAAACCGGGCCGCAGGCTGTCATACCAACAGGTATGCACGCTGCGGCCTTTTGCGTTGATAGTGTGCGATTGCAGGTATTTCCGGAAATACAGTGTAGGCATGACATGACAGAAATGTTTCAGCGTTAGCTAGCGTACAGATTCGTTTGTTGCCTGAGCCTACTATCCCCTCATAGTGATAATTCTTTCACCCCCCCTGGATGGAGCACATCATGACTTCAGTTACCTCATTATCAAACCGTACTTCCGCACGTTCTGCCACTGCAATTGCCGTACTTGCGCTGATAGCCGCCTTGTCTGCCTGTAACAAAACTCAGGACGCCACCACTGCGGCGCCGCCAAAGACGGTGGGCACACAGGTGGATGATTCCGTTGTCACTGCCAAGGTAAGGACTGCGCTGGTGCAGGACAGTGAAGTCAAGGCGCTGGACATCAAGGTCACGACCGACAAAGGCCAGGTCATGCTGAGCGGTTTTGCCGACAGCCAGGCGCAGATAGACCGCAGCCTGACCGTTGCCAAGGGCGTGGAAGGCGTGGCCGGTGTTGATAACAAGCTGAGCCTGAAAGAGGGTACGCAAACCGTCGGCAACAAGATAGACGATAGCGTCATCACCGCCCAGGTCAAATCGGCGATGCTGGCAGATCCCGACATGAAGAGCCTGGATGTGTCCGTCACGACACGCAAGGGTGAAGTACAGCTGAGCGGCTTCGTCAACAATGACACGCAGCTGACCCATGCGGTAGATGTGGCCAAGAATGTGGACGGCGTAGTCACTGTCGTCAACCACATGAGCCTGAAAAAATAGGCCGAGCAAAAGTCTAACGCTCAGGAGAATGATGATGAATAACGATACCGCAAAACCCGCTAAAAAACCGGCGGGAAAGCCTGCAGCAACGGCAAACAACGCGCCTCAGCAAAAGCCGGTCAGCAAGAAAAAACATGATGAGGCGGCGCTGGATGAAGCATTGAAAGAAAGCTTTCCTGCCAGCGACCCGGTCGCGGTGGATATTGCCAAGCCGGTCAACAAAGACCACTAAAACTGCTGCGCAAACATCAAAGACATGGCCCTGCAAGCAAGCAGGGCCATTTTTTTGCGACCAACGCAGCATTCGTGCGCAGCAGTCATACCTGCAAGGTTTTCGGCATGTCATTGGCATCGCGGGCGGCGCCGTTTGCTGCACACGCATAGCTCCCCCAACTATCATCGAGCCGTATTCGCGCATTTAATCCGCTTCCGTGCTGCAACAAAAATGAGGAGAAAAATTTACCTTATTTACAAATCGGCAGCCGAAATTAACCCGTCTTAACAATGAATGCGACCGGATACTTAACGTGTAAATACGTTACAAATATTTTGGAAACGCCCCTCTATTCCCCATTTTGAAAAGCCGTTAAAAAAATGAATGGGTATAAAGTGAATGCAGCCCATCAGGCGTTATCGAATCCCACCTTTGATAGGAAAATCCATGTCCATTGCACCGTTAGGCGCTAACTCCGCCATTTACAATACCCAGTTTCCGCCCGTGACCACCACCAGCAGCACAGGCACTTCCAGCACCAGCAGCGTTCCCGGCGCGGCCAGCGGCGGAAAATTTGCCTCCGCGCTGGACGATGCATTGTCGCAACTCGGTATTTCCAGCGATAGCAGCAGTTCCAGCACCGCCAGCACTTCCGGCACCACGTCCACGCAAGACCCGCAGCAGGCGTTGTCGGCCTTTGCGCAAAACCTGTTTGCCGCGTTGCAGGCGCAGGCCAGCGGCCAGTCCGGCAGCTCTTCCAGTTCCAACGGTTCTGTAGGCTCCACGACTGCTGATGCGGCCGCCGTCAGCGGCGCTTCAGGTGGAGGAGGGCACCACCATCACCATGGCGGCGGAGGCGGCGTCAGTAAATTGGAAAGCGGTTTGCAAAACCTGATCTCGCAATTATCGTCCGGCCAGGATACGTCGACATCGGATTCCAGCACTTCCGGTTCCACGTCGTCGGACTCCAGCGCATCGGGTTCCGCATCCACCACATCCAGCTCGCCGCTGGACGCATTGCAGCAGAGTTTTAATAACCTGCTGGCGGCTGATGGCGCCAGCAACAGCGGCGCAACGCTGAGCAATTTCCTGCAGAACCTGTCGCAAAATTTGCACGGCGCGCCGTCCACCGGCAACGTCGTTAGCACCAAGGTATAAGCATTCTTTCGCTGTGCCAGGAAGGTATAAGAGATGCGCTTCTCCGCGGCCTGAACGTATAGGCCGGCGTATTGCCGGCAGTCCAAAGAAAATCCACAGGCCTGCCCCATATTGACGGGGCAAGTGCTGTGGATCATACGGCCGGCCTGCAGTGTAAAGGGCGCAACAAACGCCAGGATTACTCTGCCAGGATTATTCTTTCATGCGGTCATGCTTGCGCACTTCGCCAATCGCGTGTTCGCTTGCATGCAAGGCTGCATCCACATGCTCCAGCGCACGGTGCTGCAGGCCGCGTGTACCCGGATCATCTTCTTCACGCGCGATATCGTTGTGCACCTTGCGCAGCAGATCGACTGCTTTGTGCAGGCGTCCGTCACGCGGCAGGGCAACATCGGTTTCAGGATGGAAACGGATGTCTTTGCCGTCATAGATCGCCGCCCGCTTGATCTCGTTGAATGCCGCTCCTATCTCATCCCTTGCGATCAGTTCATCGTCCGCAATCGCGCCGTCTTCGGGGCGGCGGTGTTCCAGCATCCAGTTGGCGGCCCGCAGGTCGGACAAGGCGTGCAAGTATGCCGGGTGGCGGCCAGGTTCATCGGCATGCGCCGGTGCGGTGGAGCAGGCGGAAATGGCGGCAACTGCACTCAGCAGTAGTGGCAAGGCCAGTGCTTTTTTCAAGGTCATGATGTTTCCTTATCTTTTATGGTTGTAACGTATCGATCGGGAACAATATTGTTGTACTACGGGCTCTTAGCGCAGCCGCGGGGTTTCAGGATGACAAGAAAAGTGTGAATTGTGTAAGCAGTTATTACTTTTTGATAAAGCCCCAGCGGGAAAGAACCCCTTATGTTTGCTGAAGCTTGGGAGGTACAGACAAGAAAAAACGCCGCAACAAAGGACATGCATCCCTTGCAGCGGCGCCGCATTCATCCCCTCTGCCAAACCGTATCAGCAGCCTGGCAGAAGAAAAATATTTTTTCTTACCAGACGTTTTTGCCGGAAGAATCTTTTACCTGTTTCCAGGAAGTTTCGATCATTTCTACGACGGTTGGAGGCATCGCGATGTAGTCCAGTTCGGTTGCCATTGCGCCGCCGTTTTTAAACGACCAGTCGATGAATTTCAACACTTCCTTGCCACGGGCTGCATCAGCCTGTGTCTTGTGCAACAGCACGAAGGTTGCGCCGGTGATAGGCCAGCTTGCCTTGCCTGGCTGGTCTGTCGATACAACGGCGAAGCCAGGAGTCTTGTCCCATTCCGCACCTGCAGCAGCGGATTTGAACGTGTCGTTGTTTGGCTGTACATATTGGCCGTCTTTGTTTTTCAGCTGGGTATGCGCCAGATTGTTTTTCTTGGCATAGGCAAATTCAACATAGCCGATGGAGCCGTTGATGCGCTGTACGTTGGCTGCCACGCCTTCATTGCCTTTGCCGCCCAGGCCAGCAGGCCATTTGACCGCTGTGCCGCTGCCGACTGTGGTTTTGAATTGTGGGTTGACTTTGGACAGGTAGTCAGTGAACAGGAAAGAAGTGCCCGATGCGTCGGAACGATGCACCACGGTGATGTCTTCCGTCGGCAGTTTCACGCCTGGGTTCAGTGCGGCGATTTCAGGGGCAACCCATTTGGTGATCTTGCCCATGTAGATGTCTGCCAGTACCTGGCCTGTCAGTTTCAGTTCGCCTGGCTTAACGCCGTCGATGTGCACAACAGGCACTACGCCGCCCATGACCACCGGGAATTGCACGAGGCCGTCCTTGTCCAGCTCTTCAGCGGACAAAGGCATGTCGGAAGCGCCGAAATCAACGGTGCTGGCCTTGATCTGCTTGATGCCGCCACCGGAGCCGATGGACTGGTAGTTCAGGCTATTGCCGGTTTTTGTCTTGTAGGCTTCAGCCCATTTCGATGCGATAGGGTACACAAAGCTCGATCCCGCACCCGTGATTTCTGCTGCGATAGCAGTGGAAAAAGTCAGCAGCGCAGCGGCGGCCGCTATCGTGGATTTCAAAAAAAAGTTCGTTTTCATTTTTGGTCCCTTCAACTCAAAAGATAGGAGCGGCGAAGATTATGCTTAAATTATGACAATACAATGACAAATGTTGCGAGCTGTTTCAGGCGAGCTTGCCGCCAGGGCCTGATCGCAAAGCTGCGCTGCACAATGAAAATCCGCCGTAAATCCAGGCTTTAGGGCGGCGCAAAAAGGCATCAAAATATTTTTTTTCCCATGGCGCGCGGGAGGCCGCAAACGGCATGCCTTTGGCATGGATTTATATTTTTTGGCGTCATTGGCTTACAATCCCGGAAATTCCATGCCTGCATGCGATGCTGCGTGCAGCCGCCTGCCGGGCCGATTTTTCCATTTTCCGGGCCATCCATGAAAGTCCTGCTGATCGAAGACGACCCCATGATAGGGGAGAACATCCAGATTGCGCTGGAAGGCGAAGCCATTGCCGTCGACTGGCTCAGGGATGGCGGCGCGGCCGAGAACGCTCTACACCAGCACAGCTACGATGCGCTGTTGCTGGACCTGAGCCTGCCGCACCGCGACGGTATCGATATCCTGCGCGAGCTCAGGGCCAAGGGCGATGCACTGCCGGTACTGGTTATCACCGCGCGCGATACGGTGCCGCACCGCGTGCTGGGCCTGCATAGCGGCGCCGACGATTATCTGGTCAAACCCTTTGATCTGGATGAGCTGATCGCCCGGCTGCATGCACTGGTCCGGCGCTCGCGCGGCAGGGTGGAGCCGCTATACCGCAATGGTGAGGTGGCCATCAATGCCGTCACGCGCGAGGTGATGGTGGGGCAGGTGGCCGTGATCCTGTCTTCGCGTGAATGGGCGATACTCGATGCGCTGGTCGCGCGGCCCGGCGCCATCCTGTCGCGCGCGCAGCTGGAAGAGCGGCTGTTCGGCTGGTCTGGTGAGGTGGAGAGCAATGCGGTCGAGGTCTACATCCACGGCCTGCGCAAAAAGCTGGGGCAGAAGTTCATCGTCAATGTGCGCGGCGTCGGCTACATGGTCGAGAAAAGTTCGGAAAAAGGCTCGGAAAAAGGCGCGGAGAAAAATTTATGAAGTCGCTGCGCATCCGGCTGATCCTGTTGTTCGGCGCGGCCATCATGGCTGCCGCCGCGTTGCAGTTCGCGACGTCATTCCAGGCGTCGATGCTGCAATCCAACAAATTGTTCGACTACCACATGCAGCAACTGGCGCTGGCGCTGCAGGACGGCAATTTTGATCTGGAGGAGCGGGATTCACTGCCGGGCATAGAGAGCAACAGCTTCGACTTTATCGTCCAGGTCTGGTCCGCCGACGGCATGCGCGTGTACCAGTCGCGCACTTATCGCTCACTGCCCAAGCAGGCGGCGCTGGGTTATTCGACCGTGACGCTGGATAATGGCGACTGGCGCGTTTACGCAGTGCGCGAGCATCAGCGGCTGATCCAGGTTGCGCAAAAGATAGAAGCGCGGCGCGACCGTGCGATCTCGCTCGCGTTCAGTGCCTTGTGGCCGGTGATCCCGGTGTCGCTGCTGCTGTTTGCGGCGGCATGGTGGGTCGTCACTTCCGCACTGGCACCGCTGACGCGCATAGGGCAAGAGCTGGCCGGCCGCAGCGCCAGCTCCACCGAGCCGGTGCCGGATACCGGCGTGCCGCAGGAAGTGTCGCTGCTGGTGACCGAACTCAATTCGCTGCTGCTGCGCACTGCGCAGGCCCTGCAGCTGCAGCAGCGCTTTGTCGCGGATGCCGCGCATGAACTGCGCTCGCCCATCACCGCGCTGCGCTTGCAGGTGCAGACCTTAGCGCGCTCCAAGGATAAGCTGGCCACCACGCAGGCAGTCGGCCGTCTGCTGGGCGGGGTCGACCGTGCATCGCGGTTGGTGGAGCAGTTGCTGGCGCTGGCCAGGCAAGACCCTTCTTCGCGCGGCAATGAGCTGGCACCGCTGGCCTTGGATGACAGCGTCCTGCAGGCGATGACAGACATGGTGCCGCTGGCGGCATCGCGCCATGTCCGTTTGCATGTAGGCCAGTCGCAGGATTTGGCGCATGTGACGATAGCCGGCGATGCCGACAGCCTGCGCGTGCTGGTCTGCAACCTGCTGGACAATGCGGTGCGCTACATTCCCGAGCATGGCGAGGTGAGGGTGGGCCTGCAGGCGCTGGACGGAAATGCGGTACTGACGGTGGAAGATTCCGGCAGCGGTATTCCGGCAGAGGAGCGGAGCAGGATATTCGACCGCTTTTACCGCGTGCCGGGCACCAGCCCCAGCGGCAGCGGCCTGGGGCTGGCCATTGCCAAGACGATTTCAGACCGGCACGGCGCGACGATTACGCTCGGCGATTCCGCGCTGGGCGGATTAATGGTCAAAATGTCATTTCCATTGCTGGCCAGCTGAGTCTGCACGCGTCATTTCCCCAAGAGTGCCGGATTTTTTTAAAATTTCGGCGCGTTTAAGTTTCGCCTAAGTATCTTCAGGCAATATTGCGCAGCCTTAAAAAGCTCAGGCGCAGGCCGGATTCGCCGGACCTGCCCGATTATTTGCTCAACAACCCCAATACCAGAAGGAATTTCAATGCGTGCCATCGCTACCCTCGCCACCATCGTCTCCGGCGCTGCCATTCTTGCAGCATGCAGCACGCCCGTGAAAGTGGACGAAAAGCCGGTTGCGCCTGTCGCCGCAGCAAAAGCTGCACCGGCGCCAGATTCCCGCACCGTGTCCACCGTTGTTGCACCACAAATGGACCCGCTGACAGACCCGAACAACATCCTGTCCAAGCACAGCGTGTATTTTGATTTTGACAGCTACACCGTCAAAAAAGACTTTAATCCTGTCGTGGAAGCGCATTCCAAGTACGTAGCTTCGAGCGCCAGCCGCAAGATCCTCATCCAGGGTAATACCGATGAACGCGGCGGCAGCGAGTACAACCTGGCGCTGGGCCAAAAACGTGCAGAAGCAGTGCGCAAAGCAATGGCGCTGCTGGGCACGCCTGATGCGCAGATGGAAGCCGTTTCCTACGGCAAGGAAAAACCAAAGGCAAGCGGCAGCGACGAAGCAGCATGGGCAGAAAACCGCCGCGCTGACATCGTCTACACAGCCAAGTAATCATCCTGCAGTAATATCTTATGCAGTCTGCTGTGTCATCCCATAGCAGGCTGCTGCAGTAACCGGAAAGGCCGCACGGCTTTTCCGGCCCCAGCCTCCCTCCAGTTTTCCCGTCATTCCCTTCTGCACGTCTCTTGCCTGTTTTACTACCTGTCCCTGCACTGTCGAAAATGATTGTGAGATATCGTTAAATCCAGTACGCAGTGGCACGCCGCGTGCTTTGATATAAGTAGCAATCACGAATGAACCTGGTATTTCAGTAAGCTCACATCTTTCTTGTCAAAGAGGAATAGAAATGAAGCTGGCTAATATTAATATAGGCGTCAAGCTGGGCGCGCTGTCGGCGCTGTTGTTATTCGCGGTAATCGCCGTAGGCCTTGGTGGGCAAAACGCACTCAGCGAGAGCAATAACAGGAACGCCGAAGTCATGGAAAGGGACATCACGATCACGCAGGCCGTTAACACGGCCAGAAAAGCGCAGGTCGAGTTCAAGAAGCAGGTACAGGAATGGAAGGATCTGCTGATCAGGGGCAATGACGCGGCCGCATTCAAAAAACACTCCGATGCGTTTGTCAGCCAGAGCGAGTCCACGCAAAAAAACCTGCAGCAACTGAAAGTGTTGTTCACGCAGCTAGGGCTGGAAGTGCAGGCGGTGGACGATACGATAAAAACCCATCAGGAACTCCAAGGCAAATATCTGGAAGCGCTGAAGCAGTATGACCAGGCCAACCCCGGCAGCACGCAGACCGTGGATGCACTAGTCAAGGGCATGGACAGGCCGCCTACGCAAAAGATAGACGCCATTGTTGACTTCATCCTGGTGCAGGCCGAGCGGCTGGAGCTGGAAGCCCGGCAGGAAACAGAGCAGCACCACCGGACTTCCGCGCGGCTGCTGTGGAGCGCGATTGTACTGGCGCTGGTGCTCGGCGGCACGGTGACTTACTGGCTGGTGCTGGGCATTACACGGCCCTTGCACAAGGCCGTAGCTATTGCGCAGACCGCCGCCTCCGGCGACCTGACGACGCCGATACAGGTGACGGGCACCGATGAAATCGGCCTGCTGCTGAAATCGCTGAAGCATATGAATGAGAGCCTGTCCAACATCGTCAACGAAGTGCGGACCGGCACGGAGACGATAGCGCTGGCTTCCACCGAAATCGCCACCGGCAACCTGGACCTGTCATCCCGCACAGAAGACCAGGCCAGCTCGCTGGAAGAAACCGCGTCATCGATGGAGGAACTGACCACCAACGTCAAGCTCAATGCAGGCAATGCCAGCGCTGCCAGCAAGATGGCGGTGGCTTCGTCCGAAATTGCCTCCAGGGCGGGCGGTATCGTGTCTGAAGTGGTGCAGACAATGCAGTCGATTAACGATTCGTCCAAAAAAATTGTGGACATCATTAGCGTGATTGACGGCATCGCCTTCCAGACCAATATCCTGGCGCTGAATGCGGCGGTGGAAGCAGCGCGCGCAGGCGAGCAAGGGCGCGGTTTTGCCGTGGTGGCTTCCGAAGTGCGCAATCTCGCGCAGCGTTCCGCCAGCGCCGCCAAAGAGATCAAGCAACTGATCAATGATTCGGTGGCGCAGGTGGAAGCTGGCGCAGGCCTCGTCAACCAGGCAGGCGACACGATGGTGGAAGTGGTGGACAGCGTGCGCCGCGTCAGTGAGGTATTAATAGAGATCACTGCGGCCAGCCATGAGCAGAATGAAGGCATCAGCCAGATCAACCAGGCTGTCAGCAATATGGATAATGTGACACAGCAAAATGCCGCGCTGGTGGAGCAAGCCGCGGCCGCAACCGAATCGCTGCAGGAGCAGGCCGAGCACCTTACGGAGATTGTCAGCGTGTTTACGACTAGCAAACCGGTGGCGGCCAATACGCAAGGCTATGGCGCTCCGGCCAAACTCAGGCTGCTGAAGGCATCCTGATAACTTGTTTTGATGGCTTGGCGGCTCGCCCGCAGCGAGCAGCAGCTGCTTTCGGCCTATTCTATTTCTGCTAAAAATGTTTCTATAAAATAAATTCATTTTTATAACAAAACTCCATTGCCTTTCCATCGTTTGCTGCTACTCTCATTGCTGAAGCTACCATACCCTCAGTTCTCAGGCTGTTGCGGTGCGGCTTCATGCCCCGGTTCCCTATCTATGTATATATAGACATGCTGCAGGCGGCGGGACCGGAATACAGCATTCAAAAATACATCTGTATATGTGGGAGATGGTTATGGCATTCCAAGGAAAAGCAACACCGCTGGACAGAAGCGCACTGAACGACGTTATCACGCCGCTCGGCATTGAAGAGGCCGCGCTGTGGTCTATCATCGAAGTGGAGACCTCGGGCGTCGGCTTCATGGCATCGAAGCAGCCCGTCATCCTGTTCGAGCGCCACAAATTCAGCAAAAAAACCGCCGGCAAATGGGATGCGACCAATCCCGACATCAGCAACCCGGTCTGGGGTGGCTACGGCCCTGCCGGCCAGCACCAGTACGACAGGCTGGCGCAGGCCATCAGACTCAATGAAAATGCCGCGCTGGAATCGGCATCCTGGGGCCTGGGGCAGGTGATGGGAGAGAATTGGTCATCGCTGGGTTACGCGAGCGTTGCCGCGTTTGTTGCCGAAATGTGCGAGTCCGAAGGGCGGCAATTGCACGCGATGTCGCTATTCATCAGTCATAAGGGCCTGACGCCCAATCTGAAGCAAAAGGACTGGGCCAAGTTTGCGCTAGGCTACAACGGCAGCGACTACGCCAAAAACAGTTACGATACCAAGCTGGATCAGCACTACCAGAAGCTAGCCGCAGGCCCGCTGCCGGATCTGCGCATCCGCACCGCACAACTGGCGTTGACTTACCTGAGCAATGAACGCCCCAGGCTGGACCCGCACGGCGTGGACGGCTGGCTAGGCCGCATGAGCCAGAGCGCTTTGCAAGAGTTCCAGAAGGGCGTTCCGCTTGCGCCCAATGGCGTACTGGATGATGCGACTTATTCGGCGCTGCTGACGGCTGCGGGTCTGAAGTAAATTGGGAAAGAATTGCTGAAGGTTTCAGCGTGCTGAATCCAGCTGGCTCAGCTGGAAGAAGGCTTCCAGCAGCGAAGTCTTGAACACGGTGCCCACAAACACCGGGTTCTCGCTGCTGGCAACAACCGGCAGGCGCTCGCCCTGGTGCACCAGAAAAAGCTGGAATGCCGTGCTCAGCGACATGTCCGGCGTCAGCACCTGCAAAAAATCGTGGCGCACGAAATCCGCTGCGCGCATGATTGCGCCGGCAGGCCGGCTGCCCATGACGGTAGCCAGATCCTGCAGCGCGACCACGCCCTGGTAGTGCTGCTGTTCATCGACGATATAAATGTATTTGACCGGATGCTGCAAAAACATCCGCGATAGTTCTTCCACCGTGGCTGATAGCGGCAGCACCGTATCGGTTTGCTGGATCAGGTCGTGCATCTGCGTGGCGCGCAGCTGCTGGCGGGCTTTTTCTTCGCGGCTGCGGCGCGCGCTGACCTGGTACATTGAAGCGCCGGAGATCAACTGGGCGACGAAGTAGGCGGCCACGCAGGCCAGCACCAGCGGCAGCATCACCTGATAGCTCAGCGTCATTTCAAAGATCATCAGTATCGCCATCAGCGGTGCGCCGGTTGCCGCCGCCAGGAAGGCGCCCATGCCCACAATCGCATAGGTGAAAGGCAGCGCCGCATGCGGCCACAGCATGTCCATGCCCTGGCCGAACAGGCAGCCCACTGCCGCACCGACGAACAGCACAGGCGTGAAAATGCCGCCCACCGCGCCGGAGCCAGTTGTAAAAGCAGTTGCCAGAATTTTGCAGGCCAGCACCAGCAGCAGCGTGGACCATACCCACGGCTGGTGCAGCAGCGAGTTGACGACGCTATAGCCATTACCCCACACCTGCGGCACCCATACGGAAATCACACCCACGGCCACCCCACCCAGGCCCAGCCGCACAGGCAAGGGTAGTTTCAGTGTCTGGAACAGCTTTTTGGAAAGATTCAGCAGCCGCAGGAACTGCGGCGCCAGCAAGCCGGCCAGTATGCCCAATAGCACGAACAGCACAATCTCTTTATCGGCAATGGCCGGGAATGGCGGCATTTCATACGTGGGCCGGTAGCCGGGCATCTCGCGCATGACGATATTGGCCACGACAGCCGCCACCAGCACCGGCCCGAAACTGTCGATGACAATGGCGCCCAGCACAATTTCTGCGACGAAGAAGGCGCTGGCAATCGGTGCGTTATATGCCGATGCAATCCCAGCCGCCGCGCCGCAGGCCACCAGCAGGCGCAGGCGCGCCGGCTCAAAGCGAGCAAAGCGGCCGGTGATTGATGTGCACATTGCCGCCAGCTGCACCATCGAGCCTTCGCGGCCTATAGAGCCGCCGCTGGCGATCGTGCACAGTGAAGACAGGCTGCGCAGCAGGCTGTTGGCAACAGGCACGCGGCCATCGCCGATGGCAATGGCTTCCATGTAATCTGAATTGGGGCTGGTGTCGCGGCGTGCTGATACTACCAGCAGGCAGCCTGCCACGATGCCGCCCGCAGTGGGCAGCAGGATGCGAAACTGCCAGGGTAGCATCTCCGCAATCTGCACCAGTGAACCACTGTGGCCTAGCAGCAGAAATTGCAGGCCGCGTAAAGTTTCCTTGAAGACCACCGTCGCCAGCGCGCCGACGACGCCAGCCACAGCCGCCCACAGCAGCATCGCATGAGTAGGCGACAGCCGCGGCAGCTTGTCCAGCAGCAGCTTTAGCTTGAGCAGCAGATTCAGCAAATCCCGTGCTCCGGAAGCGGAGGGGTTTTGTTCCTCGCTCGCATTCTAATGTGCACCCTTATCTCTGTTAGCGGTGCTGCGTCGCTACTTTCACGCCAAGTGCAATGAAGATGCTGCCGATGATCTTGCCCTGCCAGCGGCTGATCCAGGACAGGCGTTTGACCAGGCGGCCCAGCGGGCGGATGCTCAGTACGATCAGCGTCGTATAGGCAGCGCTCAGGCCGACGAAGATCAGGCCCAGCACCGCAAACTGCGCAAACGTGGAACCATGTTCAGGGTGCACAAACTGCGGCAAAAAGGCCAGGAAGAACAGCGCCGTCTTCGGATTCAGCAGTTCTGCGGGAATTGCCTGCAGGAAGGCGCGGGCCGGCGTGACTGCGGCCACTTTCGGCAGCGTAGGGTCGGAAGGTTTTTCCAGTAGCGCGCGCACGCCCAGATAGATCAGGTAGGCAGCGCCCACCAGTTTGACAACGGTGAACGCCAGCGCAGACGTCATCAGCAGCGCCGACAAGCCCACCGCCGCGCCCAGCGTATGCAGGAAATCACCAGTGGCAATGCCCAGGCCGGTAAGGATGCCTGCCTTGCGGCCACCCTGCACCGTGCGCGTGATGACCAACAGCACAGCAGGGCCGGGGATCAGGAACAGGCCCAGCACTACTGCGACAAAGGTTCCTATCGTAGTCAAGTCAAACATTTTTCGTCCTTTGGGAGATAAACAGGGGAGTGCGCATTACGCATGATGCATTGATAGTACCCAAATTTGCGTGCATTGTCTTGCTGCCACTTTTTTGCTTGTTACCGTCTGGCGCTATGGTCAAAATCTCGGAAAAAATCTTGGCAAAGTCTTGAAAAAAATGGGCAGCAAAGAGATGCCGCCCCACGCTTTATTGTCAGCGTCGCAACGACATCGGCTGCAGCCGTGTTGCGTTTACATCGCGGCAGAGCGCCATTTGTATCGCCTTTATGAACGAAACGGACTTTGTGTAACAAAGTATCGTCAATACAGCCGAATTTAGCCGTTCGGACGCCTCGGAAACCCCGTATTTACGGGGCTCACAGGCCAATTTACAAGTTTTGACAAATGCTTACAAATTCGGATGTCCAAAAGATTTTTCTTCCTATATCGTTCTTCTAAGCAATACAGAAATCAGCGTTATTTTCATAGTCGTCGTCACGCATAGCCACACCCCGCAGCCACATCCTGATTCCACCGGAGAGCCAGCCATGACAAGCTTAGAGTTAGAGCAAGAAGAACAAGAACAAGAACAAAAATCTCTCGATACTGGCATGGAGGAGGAAAGCGCTGCTGCTGTGGTTGATTCACTAGCCCCGGCAACTTTCGTTGGCCTGGGCTCCAGCCTGCTGCTGGCTGCCTGCGGTGGCAGCGACACCGCTGCGCCGGCTGTTTCCGCGCAAGAAGCGAGAAGCCTGGCAGAATCACCGCGCACGGCCGTCAATGCATCTGCCGCTGTCGCCAGCATTTCAGACGCGGACGCATCGCGCTTCCTGGCGCAAGCGTCAATGGGGGCCAGCCGCGCGCAGATTGCGCAAGTAAAGCAGCTAGGCTACGCCGGCTGGCTGGATGCGCAATTTGCGATGCCCGCGTCGATGAGCCGATGGGACTGGCTGATATCCAAAGGCATGAATGCCATCGCCTACCGCAATACCCAGGCCGGTTTTGACTCCTGTTCGTGGCGCAAGTTGCTGAGCGCTCCGGATACGCTGCGCCAGCGCATTACGCTGACACTGTCCGAGATCAATGTGGCGGCGATAGAAGGGCTGGTCAATTCCGGCTGGCGGGCTTTTTCTGCGGCAGCTTACCTGGATCTGCTGGAAGCAAATGCCTTTGGCAATTACCGCACGCTGCTGGGGCAGATTTCCACCAGCGCGCCCATGGGCCAGTTCCTGACCTTTCGCGGCAACGTCAAATACAATGCCGCCACCGGCGCGATGCCGGACGAGAATTATGCGCGTGA
Source organism: Undibacterium sp. (assembly GCA_043726505.1). GTDB lineage: Bacteria > Pseudomonadota > Gammaproteobacteria > Burkholderiales > Burkholderiaceae_D > Undibacterium. The sequence goes on from JAYSKH010000402.1 coordinate 26,239, forward strand.
GCTGATGCAGTTGTTCACGATAGGCTTGCAGCAACTGAACCTGAACGGCACGCCCAAACTGGTGAACGGCGCCACGCAGGACACCTATGGGCAGGATGACATCACCGGCCTGGCGCGGGTTTTTACCGGCTGGGATTTTGATATGGCCGGGCATGATGCAACAACGCCGGATTTCCTGCGCAGGCCGATGATACAAATCCCAAGCCGCCATGAAACCGGCGCCTCCAGCTTCCTCGGCACGACCATACCGGCAGGGCTGTCAGGCGCGGCGAGCATGAAGGCGGCGCTGGACTGGATTTTTGCGCAGGCCAATGTCGGCCCTTTCATCAGCCGCCAGCTGATCCAGAAGCTGGTCACCAGCAACCCCAGCCCTGCCTATGTGGCGCGGGTAGCGACGGTATTCAATAACGACGGTACTGGTATCAAAGGCAACCTGAAAGCCGTTATCAAGGCCTTGCTGCTGGATACCGAAGCGAGGACGCCGCCGGTGCTTTCCACTACGGCCTCTACTAGTGCGGCTGCCAATGCAGTGGCCCCGTCATTCGGCAAGCAGCGCGAGCCCATGCTGCGCTTCATCGCCTGGGCGCGTGCCTACAGCGCGGCATCGGCGGCAGATACCTGGGTCATTGGCGATACGTCGGACCCGGCCACGCGGCTGGCGCAGAGTCCGCTGCGTTCGCCGTCGGTATTCAATTTCTTCCGGCCCGGTTATGTGCCGCCCAACAGCACCATCGCGACCGCATCGCTGGAAGCGCCAGAGTTCCAGCTGACCAATGAATCCTCGGTGGTTGGCTATGTCAATTACATGCAGCGCGTTGTCAGCAAGGGTATAGGCGATATCACCGCCGACTACAGCAGCCTGCTGCCGCTGGCAGACAATCCGCAAGGCTTGCTGGATGAGCTTAATACGGTGCTGGCGGCAGGCCAGATCGGCAGCGACAACCTGGCGCTGATACGCGGCGCCATCGCAGCCATGCCCACCGGCACCGATGCCAAACGCAGCAACCGCGTTTATGCCGCGCTGACACTGGTGCTGGCAGCGCCCGAATTCATCGTCCTCAAATAAGGATAGGCCATGACCAACTCTACTACGATGAATGCATCGCGCCGCGCCTTCCTGCAACGTGCCTCTGCCATGTCGGTCGCCGGCGTTGCAACCCCATGGGCGCTGAACCTGGCAGCCATGGCGGAAGCATCGGCAGCCACCGCCGCTTCGGATGACTACAAGGCCATCGTCTGCGTATTCCTGTACGGCGGCAATGACTACGGCAATACGCTGATTCCGTATGACAGCGCCAACTACAACGCCTACTACAACCTGCGGCCAACGCTAGCCTACACCCGCGACAGCCTGACCAATACCGTGCTGGCGCCCAGCGTTGCGCCGGTAGATGCAGGCGGCTTCAGCCGGCAATATGCAATGGCGCCGGAACTCGCTCCCTTGCTGCCTATTTTTAATGCCGGCAAGATGGGCGTCATGCTCAACGTGGGCACGCTGGTGCAGCCAACCACCAAATTGCAGTACACGAATAAATCGGTGGCGCTGCCGCCCAAGCTGTTTTCGCACAACGACCAGCAATCGGTATGGCAATCTTCCGCGCCGGAAGGCGCAGCCTCCGGCTGGGGCGGGCGCATGGGCGACCTGTTTGAAGCGGGCAACGGCAATGCGACCTTTACCTGCGTTAACGTGTCCGGCAATGCGGTTTTCCTGGCCGGCAAGACGGCGGTGCAATACCAGATTTCCACGACAGGTTCGGTACCTTTCAACGCATTACAAAATCCGATGTTCGGTTCTTCGGCAGCCAGTGCCGCCTTGCAGACGCTGGTCACGCAGCAGCGTGCGCATCTGCTGGAAAATGAATATACGCGTGTGACGCAGCGTTCTATCAATGCCAATGGTGTGCTCAGCACGGCGCTGGCCGGTGCTGCGCAGATCACCACGCCCTTTCCTGCGTCGAATAACCTGGGCGATCAGCTGAAGATGGTGGCCCGCATGATCTCCAGTGCCAAGGCCATAGGCGCCAAGCGCCAGGTATTTTTTGTGTCCATGGGCGGCTTCGATACGCATGATGGGCTGACCACCGTGCATCCGGGTTTGCTCAAGAGCGTGGCAGATGCCGTCTCGGCGTTTTACGCTTCCACCGTAGAGCTGGGTGTGGCGGACAAGGTCACGACTTTCACCGCATCCGATTTCGGCCGCACGCTCAGCGGCAATAATGATGGGTCCGACCATGGTTGGGGCAGCATGCACTTCATGCTGGGCGGCGCCGTCAATGGCCAGCGTTTTTACGGCACGCCGCCGGCAGTGGCCAGCGACGGGCCGGATGATGTGGGGCAGGGCAGGCTGCTGCCAACGACATCGGTAGACCAGTATGCGGCAACGCTGGGCAAATGGCTGGGAGCATCCGATACCGACTTGCTCAGCCTGCTGCCCAATCTGCATAACTACAACGCCAGCGCACGCAACCTGGGTTTTGTCTAGTATCTATCCGATATCAGGCAAAGTACGACCATACAAAATGCGCGCCCAGCAATAGCAGGCCGCCAAAGAAACAGCGCCTGAACAGAACCGCGTTCATGCGGCTGCGCAGCCACTGGCCCAGCGCCATGCCCGCCAGTGCAGGCAGCAGCGCAATGACGGAGGTTTCCGCGCCGGACCAAGGCAGCGCGCCGACGGCGATCAGGTTCAGCGCCAGTGCCACCGTGGACACGGTAAACGCCAGCCCCATCGCCTGCACCATATCATCCTTGTTCAGCCCCAGCGCCTGCAGGAAGGGCACCGCAGGCAGTGTAAACACGCCGGTAGCCGCACTAACAATGCCGGTAATAGCGCCAATGGCAGGCCCCAGCCGACGTTCCATAGGAACAGATACCGCCAGCTTGACTGACGCCAGCCCCATCAATGCATAAACAATCAGCGCTGCGCCCAGTCCTGCTGCGGCCCAGTCTGCATGTACATGCGCCAGTACCGCGCCGCCGGCAAAGGTGCCCACACAGACCCCCACCAGCATAGGCCACAGCCGCCGCAGCAGACCCGAAAAATCCGGCCCTGCGGCCAGCTGCCATACATTCGTAAAAAACGAAGGCACAATTAGCAGAGCGGCAGCTTCCATCGGCGTCATCAGCAGGCTTAATAGCCCCACAGCAACGGTAGGCAGGCCCAGTCCTATCGCGCCTTTGACAGCGCCGGCCAGCACGAATACCAAGCAAATCATCAGCAGATACCGGGGATTGCTGGTGGACAGTAATGTAATCAGGTTTTCCATGCAGGCAGTCTGCCACGGATGGCGCTAGTTGAAAATCTGGAATACACTCAGCCTGCCTACGTATAAAGCGAAGGCTGAATGCCATATTTTGCCCAACGGAGCCGCCATGCGCTTTGACCTGACCGACCTGCAATTATTCCTGAATGTGGTGGAGAGTGGCAGCATTACGTCCGGCGCCGGCCGCTCCCACCTGGCGCTGCCGTCCGCCAGTGCGCGGCTGCGCGGCATGGAAGATCTGCTGGGCGTGCCCTTGCTGTTTCGCAACCGGCGCGGCGTGGAACCCACGGATGCCGGCCGCACGCTGCTGCACCACGCACGCGCGGTCATGCAGCAGATGGACAGGATGCGCGGCGATCTGGGCGAATATGCAAGCGGCCTGAAAGGCCATGTGCGCCTGCTGTGCAATACCTCGGCAATGATGGAGTTCCTGCCGGAAGTGCTGGCTGCTTATATGAAGGGCCACCCGCACGTCAATATCGATGTCGAAGAGCGGCTCAGCTACGACATCGTGCAGGCGCTGACAGACGGCCTGGCCGATATAGGCATCATCGCTGATACTGTCGCCAGCGGCAGTCTGCAAACCTTCCCGTTCAGGGATGACCAACTAGTGGCGGTGGCCGCGCCCGAACATCCGCTGTCGGTTGCTGTGGGCGCTAAACGCAGCCTGCCTTTTGCCGATCTGCTGCAATACGACTTCATCGGCCTGGCCGGCGACAGCGCCTTGCAGCAGCATATCGCCACGCATGCGCTGAAGCTGGGACAGCGGCTGCGCTACCGGCTGCGGCTGCGCAGCTTTGATGCGATCTGCCGCATGGTGGAAAGCGGGGCCGGCATTGCCGTGATATCCGAAGCGGCAGCCCTGCGTTATAAAAAGACGATGGCGATACGCCACTTCCGCCTGACCGACGCATGGACGCAGCGCCACTTGCTGGTCTGCATGCGGCGCTACGAAGATTTGCCGACCTATGCGCGCGGCCTGGTGGATGCCATCAAGGCCTGAGCCTTCTTGCGCGCAGGCACGACATCCCCCGCCCGCAATACCGATTTTGCATAGTTGGTTTTTTCTGGTAGCCTTTTGCAAAATTGGTAAGCACATTAACCAACGGAGACAGCCATGCGTTTCATGATTCTCAGGAAGGTAACCGAGGCCACAGAGGCCACCGAAGCCAGCAGCCATGCGGCCAGCGAGGTAGCAGCCATGTCCACCGCCATGGCCCGCTATGGAGACGAGCTGCAAGCCGCCGGCCTGCGCTGTGCTGGCCAGATGCTGCATTCCAGCGAAGGCGCGCTGAGGCTGCATTTTCATAACGGTGACATCAGCGCCAGCGAAGGGCCTTTCCCCGGAGAAAAACAACTGGTGGCAGGCTTCACCATGCTGGAAGCCACGTCGGAGCAACAAGCGCTGGAATGGTTGCAACGCTGGCCCGCAGGTAATGAATACCTGACGCTGGAAATGCGCGGTTGCGGCTGCCCCGGTGGCCTGGAATGCATCAACCTCACCCAAGATGCAGCAGACGCGCACCAGCAACACCTGAAACGCTTCCTGATCCTGCTCAAGGCCAGCCCGCTGGCCGAAACCGGTGCCATCCCCAGCGAGGCCGTGCTGGCCGCCATGGCCAAAAGAAACGAAGAGGGCACGCAAAGCGGCCTGCTGGTCGCCGGTGAGGGTTTGCAAACCACCGCCAGCGGCAAACGCATCAAATTCACCAGCGGCAAGGCAGCAGTGCTGGACGGCCCCTTCAGCGAAACCAAGGAACTGATCGCCGGCTACTGGCTGCTGCAAGCCAAGTCCATCGCCGACGCCGTGGACTGGGTCAGGAGTTACCCGTACCCCTTCATAGAAGATGCGATGGTGGAAATCCGCCAGGTGCAAGAAAACGCCGCACTGACAGCGGCATTCCTGCCCGGCATCGCGCAGACAGAAAGCCTGGCGACCTGAGCCAGCCACACTTTTTTGCCATCAACATCAAAAAAATTGGCAAAGCATGTCGATCTGCCACAAGCCCGTTCGTCGTACCTGTAAGCGGCGGGGAAACCATCCGCCCGAATATTCTGAAACCTTGCTAAACCCTGATCCAGCCTTCAAACTCTTTAAGGAAATGCGATGAGCACCCAAATCTTTGTCAACCTGCCGGTGAAAGACCTGAACAAATCAGTCGAATTTTTTACCCGCATGGGCTATAGCTTCAACCCGCAGTTCACCGATGAAAACGCCACCTGCATGATCATCAGCGACACCATCTACGTGATGCTGCTGGTAGAAAAATTCTTCAAGACCTTCACCAAAAAAGACATCTGCGACTCCAGCAAAAGCACCGAAGCGCTGCTGTGCCTGTCCTGCGACAACTGCGCCCAGGTAGACGAAATGGTCGCCAAGGCCGTAGCTGCCGGCGGTACCACGCCCGAAGAAGCCAAAGACTACGGCTTCATGTACAGTCACGGCTATGAAGACCTGGACGGCCACAACTGGGAACTGATGTATATGGACCCGAACGCGGCGCCTCCGCATCCTTAAGTCTTAATAGCGATGAGCGGGCAGGGCATAGGTCCAGCCCTGGTTTTGTCTCGGCAGGATCAATCCGGCGAATGAGATTGCTGTCTCACAAGCCAAGCCTGCTAATTTTTTCAACTGCCAGCAAACTGATTTTGTAGTTGGGCTGGTGCTTTACCAGCCCAACATCTCCAAAAACAGAAAGCCGTATTTTTGTCCAGGAGCCAGTGATTACTGGAAGAATATTGCGCGGATAAAATAGCAATTCAAGCTGCAAATTGAAGGATCAAACCTACATGCCAGCGCGCGATGCTCAGCGTCTCAAAGCTGCGTTTTAAGCAAACTGGTTTTCAAAACTCAACGGCTCAGTTCCATGGGTTTGCCGGAATATCTGCAAGACCTGCTCAGCGTCGACCAACTCACCAGCCGCCATACTGCTGATAAAAGGCAGCAGCCACTCCGCATTCGCGTTTTTGATGTGATCAGCCCACTGAACTTGCAAAGCCTCGGCCGCTGTAAATATACCACCAGCGCTGCCATGGCCGACACCTTCACTGAAAGCCACAGGCTTTGATACGGTTTCAAAACATAAAGCGACTTCATACGGCCAGGGGAAGTTATTTGTATGGGGTAGGGCTTTTGTGCCTTTTGCCAGTTCGAAAAAGAGAGCCATTTTGGATTTCTTTAGAATATTTGAATCTAAATGATTTATTTTGGCCGAAAAGCCACCTTCAATTATCTCGTGTCCCAACGTGTCACCGTCCAAAATCAGGTGTTAAGTATTTGGAAGCCAGCTTAAAGTTTTAGTCAAGGTGGTACTGAATTGAGACATCTTTCGGCTAAGTCAGTAATTCGTTGTATTGCGGGATTCAACTCGGACCAACATTTGGGTAGGTCCATAAACCATTCGAAGATTGAACTGTTATGCACGGCTTGTAGGGTGAGGATATGCTTTTCTCCATCTAACCCAACAACTGTTGGAGAAAAAGCGTGCACCCTTGCGTCAGCGAGAATCTTGTACAGTTCGATTGCTTCTACATGTTTAATTTCTATACTGGGGTAAGGAGTTTCATTCTCGTTTTGATACCAAGAGGATAAGCCAAATCCATGACGCATCGTCTTCTGCACTTTAACGGAGGAAACTGAATTGCTGGCGATTGATGGCCCAGTAATAAGTACCGCAAATGACTCTGAAAATGCGCGCTCCAACTTGTATTCTATTGACCAATTAACATCCATCATTTGCTTTCAATAGTTTTGCGAAATTCGAACGATGGTTTTATAGCAGTTCATGCCAATATTGATACTCTCATGTAGGCGTGGTCGAACATCTATTAATGCTTGGCCAAGCAGCTTCAAATGTAAATTCTGCCTTGTCGCAGTGCATGACGAAACTCCAGCGGTCGTTACATAATGTGATTGAATCAAAGCCGATAATGTCCCATGGCATTTCAAAATTCCCATCAGAATGCGACGTGCTAATCTTTAAGTTTTTGACATTTTTGAATCCGACCGCAACAATATCTGATGGCCTTTCGCAAGGATGTACAGACATAGAAATTGAAGATATCTGAAGCGAAATAGAGCATACCCAATGGGCGCTACTATCTATATAAATTGCTTGCTCAATTGCTGTCATAGTTTTTTCAGTTATTAGTCTACGTAAACTTCACGGAAAAATTATAAGTAAGCTGGTTGTGGGCGCGCACTACCAAACCTGCCCACTCAATAGCCCTTTTAGAGCGATGTACCCTCGGTTATGCATCCGGGATGCTGGGTTGGTGAAGCACAAGTAAGGCCTACACTATTGTTCTGAGGCGACCCTCCGAGAGTACGCAATACGCTCCCGCCAGCGCCGAAACATCCAGGCGCTCGTCCACAAAATACCCGGAAAACTCAAAAACCAAAATATGATGAAAAGAAATTTCCCGGACATTGGGTTCGATGAATCAGCTGTATTATCGATCAACCTCAACATCACGCTCGTAATGAGAATCCAAGCTATTACTTCGAGCAGCACCATTAGCGCCCACGCTTTGCGATGCCCGTGCCCGGCAATTGCAAAAGAGAGTCCGCCAACGAATGCAACAATCATTGTTAGAACAATCAAGACTAGAACGTATAGAAACATAGTGCTTTCAAATTCTTATTTTTTAAGAGCAGCAAGTGAGAATTCAAAGCGGTCATGGCGATCTTCAAAAGATCGCGGTCAACGTTCAGAAGCAATTCACTAGTCCTCAATCCCAGCCAAGCCCTTACTCATCTTTTCTTTAAGACCATCAATCATCTGCTTAAGCACTTCCGGTGGATGTCCCACCCAGTCATCCACCTTGCCGACGATTTTCAGCGGCTGGCGTGTGCGGTACGATTGCGTAGGGTTGCCGGTAAAACGCTTGTTTGTCAGGTTCGGGTCGTCTTCAAACGTGCCTGTGGGCTCGACTATGTAGATATGTCCACGGTCCTTTGTTCCCGCAAGCGAGGTGGACAATTCCGCACCCCACACGGCTGGCTCCAGGAGCGCACTAAAATACACGTTGTTGGAAACCCGGCCTTCCTCGAAATTGGATGCGAAACCGGGTATTAACAACGCGCCTATTTCAAGCTCGTATTTCGTGCCATGGTAAAAAGGCCCTTTCACGTTGCTACAACTCTCATGGGTAACTGGAGTCCAGTCAACATTGCTCACGTGCGCATCTCCTTAAGTTTCGTTTTTTGCCAACGTCAGTTTTATTGCGAAAGTCTGTTTATGGACGGCACGAGAATACATCCAACGACTGCCACGCACTTAAGTCAATATCCGCCATGGTGGATTAAGGCGATTTTCTCCCGCATGATAGAGGCATATCGTATTACCGGAAGGATCAATGAGCCGGGCTTCTCTCCAAAGCCAAGATTCATCTCTTGGTTTGTGAGTGAATAACACGCCTTTATCCAGAAGAATTTTAACTTGTCCGTCCAGGTCAGAACATTCGAAATATACCACTGTCGGTGACGATACTTTGAGGGCATCGATGGCGTGCAGCGAGAAAGTGGCACTGCCTTCAGTTGACTTAAAACGAGCGTAATGTGGGGTATTTACGATGAGTTCAAAACCCATATTTTGATAGAATGCCACCGAGATAGCGACATCCACAGCAGGAAGGGTTACTTGATTCAGTTCCATAAAGACGACAATGAATTTAATTAAATGATTGGCTTGGAGATGCGGATAGATAGCGACCACAAAAGACTACTCTTGACCAAAACTTGCCTATCGTTGAAATAATATTCTCAATCCAAAATTTATAGCGATGCAGTTTTTGCGGCAGCATCAGCCCGAAGCTGCACCAGCCCCCTCGGCTCACTAGAAAACCAAAACCACTGCGCATCCGTTCCACCCTTGCGCAAAATGAACTGCCTGAACGTCAGTGATACGACAGTGGCGCAAACCAATGCGCCCAATAATGCGCATCCTGCAGCAGCGGTATAAAAAAATGCCGTTGCAACGGACGCATGCGGAAACAGCCGGGCCGCAAGGGTAGTAGTTCCACTTGCGAGCAATGCAGTCGCAAGAACTATTCTTGTCGTCAGATTTAAACCAAGGATTTTCGAAGGCATATCGTTCCTTTTCGAATTCATCAACTACGGTTTGATCAATGAATAGTACTGCACCAGCTTTTCAAATTTACGCTGGCTTGCCTGCCGAATTCTGGCTGCCACTTAGGCGCGATAGCCCGTATTAATGGCATAGAGCTCCAGAAAGAACGCCGCTATCGCAAACACCATCGGCAACAAGGACAGAAATTTTTTGGCGCGGCTTGTTTGAAAAATCCTTGCCTGCTTCGCCTTGTGTGCTTTGTATCCAAGGAAGAAGGCCAGAGGCGGCAGCACGAACATCGGGATTACGAGCCAAAAGGTGAACAAGGATATGACGCTGAGAATGACGGACAGTGCAGCCATGTTTTTCCTGACGAGTGATTTTTAGGCGGCGCAGCTGGTCGCGTGGAACGACAGCTGTGTTTATATTTTTACACATGTTATTCTAAAATCAATAAAATTGAAACCACAGCCGCTGAAGACATTTGAACTAATAGTGTTCGCAGAGTTTAGATAGGGTTGATCCTTTTTTGCCGGAGGATCAAGCGCATGTGCCGGCGTGTTGAGATTTAAGGTTTTAATGATGTCAACGCGTTATAGCCGCACGTCGTTTTCCGTTGTACCAGCGAAAGCTCGCGCTATACACGGCATCTATATTGCGCACGGACCTTGTCCACCTCGTCGGGTTTCATTTTTTGCTCGGTGGATTTATCGATGAAATTCTGTTCTTCGCGCACAAGTAAAAAAGAACCGTCGGTTTGCGCACGCCAAACTACGTATCCGCAGTGGATATCAATGTTGGTGAAGCGGCTGGAAAAATCTACTGCCGCGTAGATCCCTGGGGCGGCCTGGGGAGGATTGTTGTACCAGGTGATTTTCTTTATTTCCCGGCTGAGATTACTTCCCGCTTTAGAGTTGAAATCGTCTGCAAGAGCGTTCCAACGCTCAAACGAAGTCATTTTCTGTTGTTCGGGCGATAGCATCTGATATGCGTCACGGTATCGGTGTCCATCTTTTGCAGCGAAATAAGAGGTGCTTAATGCCTCAACACGTTCCACTTGCGCTTTGGCCGGTTGCCAGCTTGCATCTCCAGCTTGCACGGACGCTGCTGCCGGTTGCGTGTTTGCTGCCTTACCCTGCATTGCCTCAGACATCCGCGCGTTCATTACCTTGAATTCTTCCATGAGCTTGTCACACTCCGCTTTGCCGGCCTGGCAAAGTGCGGTCATTTGCACACTAATTTTGCCATCGTGGGAAACGATGGCACGTTTGATGGCGGCTGGATTGGCTGGGTGATTGGCAGGAGTGAACGACCAAATGGTATTTGCTGCGTTGTCATTGACGATCGTCCAGCCGCCTTGGACGGAAATACTCACGTCGCTTCTGGCTCGCAATGCCTCCAATGCTGCTGCTACAGTAGGGTACCCAATGCCGCCGGATTCATCAGCAGAAGCTACGAGCGGATTTACCATCAACATAAGCATGAGCAGTAACGCTTGTATTTTAGTAGACATATTTTGGGCTTGGTTGAAGGAGGACTCTAACGCGCAAATCTTCGGACGAGGGTTTGCCGTTTGCCAGACCCATGCTGACACGAAAAAATTATCATTGCAACATCAAATTGGCAAAATGATTCATCGGCAGATTGCCGCGATTTCGCTTACTCAGGCAATTAATTAATACTGCCGTCCAGCTACATGATCCTTACGGGCAGATAAGGATGCGGAGCTACAGAGCGATAACTAAGACCAGATCCGGTAGAGCCAATAACTCTCTTCCTCCATCACGCAGCGTTTCAGTTCTCTGGGTGAGAGCCCGCTGACTTTGCGTGTCTCGCGGCAGAAGTGCGCCTGGTCTGCAAAGCCTGTGTCGGCGGCCATGTCGCTCCACGATGCGTCACCGGATCGCACCATATCACGTACTGCCAGAAATCGATGCTCGGCGCGGCGTAATCCCGACAAGCGCTGATACGACAGGCCGCACCAGACTTTTACCTGGCGCTCCAGCTGCCGCGCGCTGCGCATCCAGCCGGACGCTATCATGCGTACCGCCATGCTCTCGAACGAGTCTCGCATCCAGTCTGCCAGCGGGCTCTTGTTGCCGCGGGCAGTTTGCCAGCGCGGCTCAATAAATTCTTCTATCAGCGCCATTCGTGCAGCATGGTCTGGCGCTGCCAGCACGGCCTGGGCCATGGATTGCCATTCCGCGTTAAAGACCTTTGCAAAGGCCGAACTGGAATCGGTATGCTCCGCCATATTCAGGCCCGTTAATATATGCAGGGCTTCCGGCAGCAGCACAAGTATGAATACATCGACCTGGCCCGGGTTGTAAGACACCACGGGTTCGGTGCGCGGGCCGTTGAACACGATGGGCGTCGGCAACGCCTGCTGCACTGCTTTGTCGCCGATTTGTATGAATTCCGCCTCGCCATGCAAAAACCACGAGACCGTGCAAACGGAGGAGGCTGGAAAATGATTCAGGCGGCTCTGTGCAGGGAGCGGCGCGGCATCCATTGTGCTGCGGGTGACGTAGGCGCGGATGCAGGAGCACAGCGAAACGCGCGGCGCATGCACGGCAGCATGGGTGCCGCCGGCAGGGCTGAGGGGAAGATTCGCTGGCGGGGAAGAGCGCATCAATGCATTTTACCTTATTCTTAAAGGGCAACAGTCAAGCCGGCTGGCATGGGTTGCGCATGTCGTATTTGTTCAATACACTGCGTGCGATCCTGGTGGATACTGTCCGTTGACAGCAATTACTCCCTACATAACAGGACGCCTCTTGATGAACTTCGACCTCTACTCTCCATCAACACTGGTAACGATTTACTTTTTATCGGAATTCCTGGTGGTGGCGTCCAAATTCTCTGGCAAGTATTCCGGCAAGAGGGACCATGGTTCCCTGTATTTGCTGATGTTTGTGTTCGTTGCGAGCCTGGGGTTGGCTCGTCTGGCGAAAATCACCATGCCGCAAGCGCAGCTGGATATTCTGGTGCAAATGGCCACGGTGGGAGTGCTGGTGTTTTTTCTGGGGCTAGTAGTGCGCTGGGTATCCATCATCCATCTGGGGCGCTTTTTCACAGTTGACGTTGCGATTACCGACAAACACGCGTTGATCGACACCGGCCCCTATCGTTATGTCCGACATCCTTCTTATACCGGGTTGCTGCTGCAGTTTCTGGGAATAGGGATTTGTTCCGGCAATATCCTGTCGCTGCTGGCGTTGATGGTGCCGATTTTTATCGCGCTGCGATATCGCATCCGCATTGAGGAGGCTGCGTTGTCGGAAGGGCTGGGCGTGGCTTACTCAGACTACATGCTCAAGACCAAGCGGTTGGTGCCGTTTGTGTATTGATGCAAATGATTGCTAGCGTGTAAAGGGCATTGAGTTTGCCTCTATGCCAGCTGGCGCAGTGGCAATGCATTGTTCACCGCAATGGCGGCGAACAATGAGGGAGTTCATTCCCTAACGATATTGAAGCCTTCGTCTTCAGATGGCGGCACAAAATACTTGGTAAATTGATCGAACTCCGCGTCGCTGGTATTGAATTGATGAACACCATCTTCATTCCGACGACGCAAACGCGCTTTGCACTCGGCATCAGACACGTCCAGATAATGGAGCACGTGCGCGGCATTGGCATTCATAAATATGGCTTTCATCCAGTCGCGGGTGGCGCTGGTGTTTGCGGGAAAATCCAACACTACCGACACGCCGGCTAATAACATGCTTTCGATGTGACTCTGCATCACGTTTCGCAGCCTGGATGTGCAGCGAACATAGTCCGCCAGGGAGACCAGCTCACCCGGATACAAGGCAGCAAGCCATTTATCTTCGCTGATCAGCAAGGTCTTGGGTGCGAGGGCAAGTTGCGCCGTCAGCGTAGATTTTCCGGCGGCGATTTTTCCGCACACCATGTGCAGGGCGGGGCGGTAGGCATCGTCCAGCGGTTCAACGGATTTGCGAAGATAGTCCGCGTTGGCAACTTCATTTTTCATTACTTCCTCCTGATTTTTAGATAAATACCCAGGAGGCAGACCAAAAAAAACCGCCTCTAGGGCGGGATCTTTAGCTATTTCAAAAAAACGCTAACCCACCATTCTTGGAATGGTGCGAATAATTGAAAAGGCTAAAGTGTATTTGGTGTTCATGTTTTTAACGATGCCATAATTTGTAGTGGTAGTCAACAAGACCGTATTCGGAGCAGTAGGGTAGGTTGGGCTGACGCTTTACCAGCCCAACATCTTTAAAAACAGATGGCACTATTTTTAATCGATGGTCTGTGCTTGCATGAAGATAGTTGGGCGGATAAACCCCGGACCAACATACATTAGTGGCCCTAAGGTACGTACACCATATAAACCGCAATTTGAAATCCAGGATTGGTATCAATGACCTGGGCACTTAATACTAGATCGCTTGGACCTTCTTCTTCGGTGTACAAGTCCACAAGGACATCCCAATGAGTTCCCGTCCATATACAAACCGAGGAGTTCCAAGTCTCCTTTGATAAAGACGTCAACGTCGCACCGTATTCGCGAATGTAGGACTGGATGTGAGCGGCGGTTTTTTCTGAAATGACTTCCACATTTGGTACGCCATTTACCAAGAGATAATCGCCACTAACAAATGCATTCACTATATTACAGAAAGTTGAACGCCATCGGCTAGGGACTAGGCGCTCCGCCGTGCCATCCTTAATCGCAGGGACTTCCTCATCGTAATTATTTTCGCTCATTTCACATCTAAATCTAAGTGATCGCTGTCGGCTGAAATTAGTTAGTAGGCTGGACTGGAGCTTTACTAGCCCAACATCTCCAAGAATCAACGGTACTATTTTTATTCAATAGCCTGTGATTGTTTGAAGAGTGTTGGGCTGATGAGGCGCTAGCCCAACCTACCGTACTAATGGTCGCCTGGAGCCAAATAAACTTTACTCAATATCTAAAATAGATCGCACAGCGTGGGTAAGCTGCTCGACTAATTCTGCATCCATGTATTTATATTCATCAGGAATATCGAGCACATGCATTTGTTTAAATTCAAGAACCCGCGTGTATTCGGCGCGGAGGCGTGACTTGTGTTTCTCTTCCATGACCAGAATGACGTCGGCCCACCGGATATCTTCTTCTGATACGTGGTGCCTGGCATTTGGACTTGTGCCCGCCGACCTTACATTCAATTTTGGATGCCTGCGCCAAACTGCTTCTGCCGTTGGGCTTCGCCATTGATTTTTGCTACAGACGAACAGCACGTTCATCTTGTCACCGCTCGCGACATCGGGCTGCGTCATTATTTGTGTCTCAGAAATTCTGGGATATTCAATACCAAGCTGCTTTGCACGTGCGAGCTTTGTTGATCTGATATACAGATGCTTCCAATTTTTTTCACGCTTGCCTTCCTCTTTCATATAGCCCTAGTTGGTTTTTTCTTGAGCCATGAAAGTCGGCGCTGCAGTTTCCCGACTGGTGATGATGAAAATAGCCACAGCAAAGGCCGCCTCAATAGCAGCACCGCAAAAAGTGCCAATCTGCGGCGTAGCATGCGATGCTGCCAGTGCATAGCTCGCTAGTGCAAGGGCCATACCGCACGCCCAATAAATACGTGTTCCGAAAATCGTTGAAAAAGTCAGATAACGGCCGCCTATCACCAGCATCATCGCCGGAAAAAACCATTCGATACGGACTAGGGACACCGCGTAAGCCAAGGGCAGCGAGAAGATCAGCCAGAACGTGCTTGCCAGCGCCAGCGTTCCCAAGGGATTTCCTGGCGCATGTTTGCCGGACCTGCCGATTAGCCTGCAAAATAACATCGACGCTGGATGGATGAACATCCCGCCGATAAACAGAACCCAGATAGCGCGGCTGGGGGATATAAGCATCGAGACCATTCCTGCGCCAAACCAGACTAATGCGGAGATCAGCATGCCAGGTGCACCGCCGTAGTAAGCGAAGCGCATGTCTTGCTGTGCATTGGCAAAGTTTGTTGCGGGTATATCGAGGTTAGAGATAGTCATGGGTAGCCAGATTGTTCTATTTGGAGGGCGACTCTTTTGCGCCATTTTTAATAAAGTGCTGTGCGATTACGCGAATCCATTTATAGCGATTATCTTCTGTCAGCTAAGTTCCGAAGTCTTGGGCTGATGAACCATCAATTCAACATCTCTAAAGGCTGGCAGCACTATTCTTATTCAATAGTCTGTGATTGCTGGAAAATTGCCTTCGCATTCAAAAAAACGGTGCGTTACGCTCCTCTAACATACTCTACGAATGACCGCGGATCGTTTCATTACGAAGCGTTGATCAAGGGGCCGCCGAATTTTATTGTGGGCTTATCTTAACAATGGCATTGTTACCGGCAAGTGCCACGTAGATGATCCCCGAAGAGTCTACAGCCACGCCGGACGCATAGTAAAAGCCAGCGGCGTTTCCTCCGCCATTGGTGCTGCCATTGCCGGCAATGGCAGTGACCACGCCCGATGGTGTCACCATGCGGATGGAGTTATTATTAAAGTCGGCTACAAAGACGTTACCCACGCCGTCCACGGCCACACTTGTCGGAGTATAGAAAAC
Source organism: Undibacterium sp. (assembly GCA_043726505.1). GTDB lineage: Bacteria > Pseudomonadota > Gammaproteobacteria > Burkholderiales > Burkholderiaceae_D > Undibacterium. Next base: position 42,141 of record JAYSKH010000402.1, read on the forward strand.
GGCTACCGGGCCGGTGCCATTTACTACGCTGCCTGAGCGGCCGGGCGAGCCGGCCAGGGTGCTCACCACACCCGCCGTCGTGATTTTGCGAATCACATCGCCATCGGCTACGTATAAATTGCCCGTATTGTCGGCAGCTATACCCGCGGGGCCATAAAGCCTGGCATCCCCTCCCGAACCGTCATTTGCGGGAAAACGGGCACCTCCTGCTAGCGTAGTGACTGTTCCTGTCGGGCTAATCTTGCGGATTAGTTGATTCATCGTGTCGGCTACATAAACATTTCCAGCAGTATCCACAGTAAGCCCTTCCGGATAGAAAAAGCTGGCGGAAGTGCCGACGCCATCTGTCTTGCCTTGAGTTCCGTTGCCGGCGAGTGTAGACACTAAGCCCGATGGCGTGATCTTGCGAATGAGATTGTTGCCCGAGTCAGCGACATAGACATTATTCGCAGTGTCCAGCGCCACATTTCTTGGAAAGTTAAAGCTGGCTGCCGTTCCCACTCCGTCGGCTCTTCCAGGGCCGCCGTTACCAGCGAGTGTGGAGACTACTCCGGCTGAAGTGATTTTACGAATGAGGTGATTGCTTTGATCTGCCACGTAGGCGTTGCCCGCACTATCGACTGCAATACCTGTGGGGAAATGAAAACTGGCGGTCGATCCTGTGCCATTGATGTTGCCTTCGCCGTTTCCACCTGCAAGCGTGCTCACCACCGCAACTGCCGGGTGGCACAGTACCGCTATATTGGTGATGTTTGAATTTGCAATGGTACCCGATGCGTTGCTCAAGGTGCAGATATCTGTAAACCGCTGTGGCTGGCTGGTGATGCCCACGTTATACGAAGCGCCACTGGATAGCTGTATTGGAAATGCAACGCTTGTTGCGTGCGCAGGCACATTCACCATGTCAGCGCCATTTGTGAGCACTAATCCTGAAGACGAGAGGTTGCTGACGCTTCCACTCAAAGAATAGGTAACAGGCGGAGAAACAGGTGGTACTGCACCATCTGTGCCGGAGCTGCCGCCCCCACAGGCAGACAGGAGCATGAGACTGACAGCTAGACAAACATAAGTAGTTATTTTATTTTTCATATTCTTTTAGAAGCGTAAGCTTGATTTAGACTTCATTACTATGAAGTCTGTTAATTTCACGATAACTGGTGCTGGTTTTGTAGTGCGTCTCACTTCCCCTTTGCATACCGCTGACAATCATCACTAATAGCCAGCCATTCCACCTGGCTATCCGTATAAATGTGATACGTCGGCCTGACAGCATTCGGATCGTCCAGCGATGTAATGCTCAGGGTCAGGTAGTCCGGATGTGCGGTGCTTCGGTACGTCAATGTAGAGCCGCAGAGTGAGCAAAACCCTCTGCGTATGGTTTCTGAAGATGCATATTCGGCAGGGCTGCCCTGTAGCCAGCGCACTTGCTCAGCTTTAAAGTCCATCCACGCGCCGACGGGAGCGCCTGTCGTTTTCTGGCAATCCCGGCAATGGCAGAAGTCGGCGGCGAATGGATCGCCCAGCACTTCATAGCGGATGGCGCCGCAGTGGCAGCTTCCCTTCATTTAGTTAGCCCTCCGTATCGGATTACGCGCGTGCTGGACATTACATTTGCGGACAGCCTGATGCTTCAGGTGCAGCCTTGTAATTTATATTTTACCAACTAATGCCGGTGCACTGGAAAAAATTGATGGCCGGCAAACGGGTATTGCGGGTGAGGGTGCTGCTTATTCGTCACCCATGTGCTCCGCCACATAATCCAGGAAGCAGGTGATGCGGGACGCTAGCTGCGTGTTGCGGTAATACACGGCATGGATGGGCTGAAGCACTTCCACCGTGTCGGCCATTAGTAGTTGCACCAGGTCGCCGCGTTTGCGGTCGGCTTGGGTCATGAAATCTGCCAGGCAGGTAATGCCCTGGCCGGCCAGCGCGAGTTGGCGCAGGGTTTCGCCACTGCTGGCTTGCAGGCTGGGGGTGATGGCCAGGCGGTCGCCTTGTGGGTGGCGCAGCGGCCACTGGTTCAGCGATTCTGGCTGGGTAAAGCCCAGCAGGCTGTGTTGAGTCAGGTCGGCCACGGTCTTGGGTTTGCCGTGCTGCTTCAGGTAGGCCGGGCTGGCCAGCACGCGCAAGCGGAAGCTGCCCAGCGGGCGGGCGTGCAGCGTGGAGTCGCGCAGCGTGCCGATGCGGATGGCGATGTCGGTACGTTCCTCCAGCAGATCGATGTTGAGATCGTTGGTGTTCAGTTCCAGTTCTATTTCTGGGTAGGCGCGGCGGAAGCCGTCTGCCAGCGGCACGATCACGTGCAGCATGAAGGGCACGGCGGCGTTGATGCGCAGGCGGCCGGAAGGGTGCTGGCGGCGCACGGCCATCTGTTCTTCCGCCTGGTCTACCGCTTCCAGTATCTTGCGCGCCTGCGCCAGGAAGACGCCGCCTTCCTCGGTCAGCTCCAGCTTGCGGGTCGTGCGGCGCAGCAGCGTGGTCTGTAATTTCTCTTCCAGACGCCCCAGCGCGCGGCTGATGCCGGACACGGTCTGCTCCAGCTGTTCTGCCGCCGCCGTCACCGAACCGCTGTCCACCACGGTGATAAATGCCTGCAATTCGTCTAATGTGGTCTTCATTCTTGAATTTTAATCAAATATCTTGTGCCTGGCACGGGCTTTTTCCAAAACGCGCAAACACCGACACTTGCGTCTGTTGTCTTTCATCGACTGCTATCTGGAGAAAATGCCATGCCCATTGCCTTACTTGCGCTGACAATCAGCGCCTTTGCCATCGGAACGACGGAGTTTGTCATCGTCGGCCTGATTCCTACTATTGCCGGTGATCTTGGCGTTAACCTGCCTTCCGCCGGCCTGTTGGTCAGCCTGTATGCGCTCGGCGTTGCCGTTGGCGCACCTGTGTTGACGGCGCTTACCGGCAAGCTGCCGCGCAAGCTGCTGCTTGTGTCGCTGATGGTGCTGTTCACGCTGGGCAACCTGCTGGCCTGGAAAGCGCCCAGTTATGAATCGCTGATCGTTGCCCGCATCCTGACGGGGTTGGCGCATGGCGTGTTCTTTTCTATTGCTTCCACCATCGCTACCGGCCTGGTGCCGAAAGAAAAAGCCGCCAGCGCCATTGCCATCATGTTTACCGGTCTTACCGTGGCGCTGGTCACCGGTGTACCGCTGGGCACCTTCATCGGCCAGCATTTCGGCTGGCGCGAGACTTTCCTCGCCGTATCCGCGTTGGGCGTTATCGCCGTTATCGGCAGCCTGATCTTTGTGCCGTCCAATATCAAGAGCTCTGCATCGGCTTCGCTGCTGGAGCAAGTCAAAGTACTGGGCCAGCCGCGCCTGCTGCTGGTGTATGCGATGACGGCAGTTGGCTATGGCGGTTCGTTTGTTGCCTTTACTTACCTGGCGCCTATCCTGCAAGACATCTCCGGCTTTAGCGCCAGCGCCATCAGCCTGGTGATGCTGGTATACGGTGTGTCGGTCGCGGTCGGCAATATCTGGGGCGGCAAGCTGGCGGACAAACGCGGCCCTATCGGCGCGCTTAAAATTATCTTCTCGCTGCTGGCAGTAGTATTGCTGGTGCTGAACTTTACCGCACCACATCCTTGGCTGGTGGTGGCAACGGTGCTGGTATGGGGTGCGGTAGCCTTTGGCAACGTGGCCGGCTTACAGGTGTATGTGGTGCAGCAGGCTGAACATTTCACACCGCGTGCAGTGGACGTGGCTTCCGGCCTCAACATCGCCGCGTTCAACGTCGGCATTGCCGGCGGCGCATGGGGCGGAGGCCTGATCGTGGAACACATGGGCCTGATGCATACACCATGGATAGGCGCGCTGGTCGTGCTGGGCGCACTGGGCCTGACAGCCTGGAGCGGCGCGCTGGACCGGCGCAACCCGAATCCGCTGGTGAAGACAGGCGGCGCGAAGAAATCAAACCTGGTGGTCGGGCATTGATGCAGCCTCCCTCCAACGCAATGCGGAGGAGGGAAGCTTCCCATCTGATTTTAGCCAACATCGCATTCAACTGTCACATGTAACTAATAATAGGAATTAATATGAGCACTATCCCTCTCTTCGGCGCTGGCACTTTCCGCCTGCAAGGCCAGACTGTCATCGATTCCGTCAAGAACGCGCTGGATCTGGGCTACCGCGTCATCGATACCGCGCAGATTTACGGCAATGAAGCCGACATCGGCCAGGCCATTGCAGAAAGCGGCGTGCCGCGCAGCGAACTGTTCATCACCACCAAAATCTGGACCGAGAATCTGTCCCGCGAAAGCCTGATCCCCAGCCTGCGCGAAAGCCTGGCCAAACTGCGCACCGACTATGCGGATCTGGTGCTGATCCACTGGCCGTCACCTGCCAACGCAGTGCCGCTGGCAGATAGCCTGGCAGCACTGAAAGAAGCCAAAAGCCTGGGCCTGACGAAACAGACAGGCGTCTCCAACTTTACGGTAGCGCTGATGCAGCAGGCAATCGACATTGCGGGTGCGCAGGAAATCGCTACCAACCAGGTTGAGTTGCATCCTTATCTGCAAAACCGCAAGGTGGCAGACTTTGCGCGTGAGCACGGCATCGCCATCACTTCGTATATGACGCTGGCCTACGGCAAGGTGCTGCAGGATGCGGTCATCGTCAAGATCGCTGCGGCGCACAGGGCAACACCGGCACAGGTGGTGCTGGCCTGGGCAATGCAGTTGGGGTATGCGGTCATCCCTTCATCCACCAAGCGGGCGAACCTGGAAAGCAATCTGAAGGCGCAGCAGTTGCACCTGTCTGACGAAGACATGGCGCAGATCGCCGCGCTGGACAACAACCAGCGCCTGACCAGCCCGCAGGGACTGGCGCCTGCGTGGGATTGATGACGGCGGCCGATGGCGGGCTGCCGGGGCCGGATAAGTGACGCCGCGCACGGATGCTGGATAAGTTATAAACTATACTTTTCAGACGCCCGCTTAGGATGTTTATACGCGGTTTCAAGAGTCAAAGAAAAGGCGACTTATCATGGCAATGAGCGACACCTATTCGGCAAGCGAACCCAAACGCGCCGACATCGATACCATGGATGGCCCAACGGTCATCGAATTCGGCGCGCCGTGGTGCGGCTTCTGCCGCGCAGCGCAGCCTATCATTGCTTCCGCGTTTGATGAGCACCCCAAGGTCAGCCATATCAAGATAGAAGACGGTAGCGGCCGCAGGCTGGGCCGCTCGTTCGGCGTCAAGCTGTGGCCTACTCTGGTGTTTCTGAACCACGGCAAGGAAGTGGCAAAGCTGGTACGGCCTACCGAGGCGGCAGACATACAGCGCGCTATGGCGCAGATTGATCCGGCTGCCGTGTAAATACAGCATAAGTACATTATAAATACAGCGTCCGGGCTACAGCGCCGCTTCGTTTCGTCCTACAGCGGGGCTGCATAGCTGCTGATATTTTTTCAGCTCGCAACAAAATATGATTTTCTTACCGCATCCATTTATGCGGAATTGCTTTCCCCCATAAAGAAAGCAATCGAACACTATTCGATGAGAAAAATCATGATCACCATAAATATACAAAGGGCTCCCGCCCAAAAATGGCAACAGATCGCAATCAGGAACGCCAAGGCAGCCGCCGAAGCCAATGAAATAGAGTGGGAATACGCCCACATCAAGATAGAACTGCCGCATGGCCGCTCTTTTTTTAAACTGCCGGGCCATATCGCCCTGGTGGAAAGCCCATGATTTATACGGCCTTAAGCCCATAGCCGAACTTTTACCCACATTGTCTGTTAACAATCCTGTGGATAACTGCCCGCAGCGGTATCCATCTGCCTGATTTTAAACAGGATTTTTCCCCTGCCTAAATTCCGGGCAGCCGTCGTGAGTGCATCCAGGGTGCGTCCTGCGTGCATCGTGGGTGCACTGCGCGCACATCAAGCCCGGCGAAACCGGGGCGGCGTAGTATGCTACGCACTATAGATGCTTAAAATGCACGCCCACCGGAGACCCTACGCATGCGCTTATCCCCCGTATTCAGTTTTGCATTCGGCTCGACATTCAAAACCGCCTTACTGACGGCATCCATCATTTCAGTGGCTGCCTGCAGCACGCCGCCTAAGGCGCCGCCAACAGTCGTCAATGCGCTGGCGCCCGGCGGCAAGCTGCGCGCGGCCATCAACTACGGCAACCCCATCCTGGCAAACCGCGATGCGGCCACCGGCGAGCCCTCCGGCGTATCGGTAGACCTGGCGCTGGAATTGGCCAGGCGTCTGGATGTGCCGCTGGAGCTGGTCACCTTTGATGCTGCCGGCAAGGTCAGCGCAGCGGTCGCCGCCAATGAGGTGGACGTGGCCTTTTATGCGCAAGACCCCAAGCGCGCCGAAGATACCTTGTTCACCGCGCCCTATGTGGTCATAGAGGGCGCCTACATGGTGCGCCAGGATTCGCCGCTGCATAGTAATAGCGAAGTGGATAAGCCGGGCAACCGCATCGCGGTAGGCAAGGGCAGCGCTTACGACTTGTACCTGAGCCGTGAAATCAAACAGGCTTCATTAGTGCGCGTGCCCACGTCACCGGCAGTGACGGATACCTTCATGCAGCAGAATCTGGAAGTGGCCGCCGGTGTGCGCCAGCAGTTGCAGGCAGATGCAAAACGGGTGCCGGGTTTGCGCCTGCTGGATGGCCGTTTTATGGAAATCAGGCAGGCCATGGCCATGCCTAAAAACCGTGATGCTGCGCTGGCCTATCTGAGTGATTTTGTTGAGGAAATGAAGCGTAGCGGCTTCGTTGCCAAGTCTTTGCAGCGGCATCACATAGAAGGCGCGGAAGTGGCGGCTGCTGCCAGTACTGTCACTACGGCGCGCTAGGCCGGCATGTCGGGCATATTCAGAAACCTGCTGACCGTTATCCGTGCGTTGTTCGGCTACCGTAGCCGCAACACTGGCGCGTGTTTGTCTACGCACTTTTTTATCTCTCCGTTGGATACCGGCATTGCTACGTTGAAGAGCGATAAGTACTTCCAGCTGGCGGAGGCGGCACAGCTGGATTTTGTGATCCGCACCGGGCTTATCTCCACGATGCTGCGGCGTAGCTACAGCTTCGTCAATGCGTCGCAGATGGTCAAGTTCAGCAAGCCGGTGCGGCTGTTCAGCCGGGTTTGCGTGCAGACAGAGATTGTGTTTGCCGATGACAAATGCGCGTATTTCTCTCACGCGTTTTTCGTGCGCGGCAAAAGGCATGGCGAAGTGCTGGTCAAGATGAAATTCAAGCAGGGTGCGCTCACGGTGCCGCCGCAGCAATTGCTAGGCAGGATGGACATGTTAGGCAACACCAAGCCCGCACATCTGCAAAGCTGGGACGATGCACTGGATGCGCTAAACCTGGCCGGCGCTCGCGCGCCGTAACAGGATGTTGCACTTTTAGCGATACACCAGCACCGGTATCTTGCTGTGCGCCAGCACTTTCTGCGTTTCGCTGCTCAGCAGCAGTGCCTTGATGCCTTTCCTGCCGTGTGACGCCATCGCAATCAGGTCGCAGCCGCGGCTTTGCGCTGTGTGGATGATGGCCTCATACGGATGGTCATTCGTCAGGATCAGCGTGCTGCAGTCGATGCGAAACTCCTTGGCTTCCAGCTCTACATCAGACAGATACCGTAGCGCTTGTTCCTGGCATTCGCGCGTAAACTTTTCGCTGCTGTCATCCAGCATTTCCGGCTGGTAGCTATACATGTGGTATTGCGGCACCACATGCAGTCCGGTGACTTTGGCATTGAGCGATTTGGCAAATCGCATGCATTGGCGGATCGCGTCTTTGGAAGAAGCGGTGCCGTCGGTGGGTAGTAAAATATGCGTATACATGATTCCCTCCCTGTGAGTGCCCGCGCAGCAGACGCCGCCAAGCCTCATAGTGAAGAATAGTGTATGCCGCTAAAATTGCCAGGGTTTTGCAGAAGGCGGCATAGCGCAAGCCCGCGCAATTGCAGGTGTTCCATAGCGTTTGCGCTATGGCGGTTTATATCTGTTAGGCAGCTGGCTGGAAATGAGGAAAAG
>JAYSKH010000403.1:0-6726 GCA_043726505.1 Undibacterium sp.
CTGACATAAATTTCCATAGGAATTTACCCTCCTGGCGGCTTGAATTTAAGAGTCGTACCGTCGTTGACGGAGTTTGTTACAAAATCGAATTTGAGCAACACCTTGGGCCTTAGCCCCCTGCGAAAGGCAAAAATTGAGGCATTGCCCCACAAACCATAGGAAAATTAATAGAAAATGATGCAGGAATTTGCCCGCAGGCATCACATTGTGCAAAGCATGTGCTAATCTATCCGTTCTTACAACTATGGAGTTTTTATGAAAAAAGGTGAACTGATTGCAGAATTCGCAGCGCGTACAGAATTGTCCGCCAATGCTGCCAACAATGCAGTGAATACGCTGATCGACATCATTACAGAACGCCTGAAAAAAGGTGACACTGTAGGCATTACCGGTTTCGGTACTTTCTCTGTAGCCAAACGCGCTGCACGTAAAGGTCGCAATCCATCGACAGGCGAACCGATCAAGATCGCAGCATCCAAATCCCCAAAATTTTCTGCCGGCGCAACATTGAAAGCCGCAGTAAATCCTAAGAAGAAGTAATCTCCATTACTCGCCAGCGTACTGGATGACGAGGGGCCGCTGGCCCCTTTTTCTATGGGACGCCCGCTTGGCCGCCGATCAATTACGCGGCAGGCTGCGTTTTCAGCTACCTAGCCTTCTATCCGCAGCCCGCCCTCTTCCAGCAGCTTGACCAGCTCGCCAGCCCGCGCTGCATATTCCTGCATCACCTGCACGCGCACGCCGCCTACGGCGATCGCGATCAGCGAATAGGCCTGCACCAGGTTGCCGTCCACCACCACCGCCGGTATGCCTTCTGCTTCCAGCCTCGCCCGCAGTATCTCTGCTTCCAGCATGGTGCCGAACACGGCTACCGTCTGCAGCGACATTTCTTCGCTTGCTTGTTGTTGCGGCCCATAAGTTTCTGCCAACGTCTTTTCGCGCCGGTGCTCCAGCCTGAATACCAGCGTATTGCACAGGCTGTCGCCTATGCGCCGCCGGTCGCTGCACAGAATGAACACCCAGTCCACCAGCGGCAGGCACAGCAGCGGCAGATTACGACCCAGCGCCTGCCATCGCGAACAGGCAGAGCCGTCTCGGTCAGCCACTACGGCGATCCTAAACACCTGCTTGCCCGGGCTGCGCCCCGGCACCGCCGCATCCAGTCCGATAGCGGCAAACAGCCATGCCAGCGCGAGCGTACCGGCAGAGAACAGCTCACTCAGCGCCAGCACCCAGCAGCCCAGCGATATCAGTACGACGTCGATCAGCCGGGCCGCCAACCTTTTGCTTCTGGGCGCCAGTTTTTCCAGATCCGATGCGGTCATAGGCCAGGTTTCCAAGAATGGTGAGTAGTGGGGTCGAGTCGGGGGCGAACAGCGGCGCTGCCACGTGATCACGCCACTTGTATTTATCAATATAACAAGCAGCACTTCTGTTTTACCAGAAGCAGCACAGATATCAAAGCAAATCGTGGTGCGCGCGCAAAAGCACCGGGATATTACGCAGGGAAAGCGCAGGCTTGCTGGAGATCCGCTTCGGAATAAATTTGAAATTTAATTTTGGATGCCCGTAAGTTTTTGCGCGCCTGGCCGACCAACCTGCTACCGCTGCATGCAGCCAGGGCAACCACTGGCATTTACGGATGGCCGGTACGTCGCCGGCAACGCATATTCCGCACATAACGCTTATAAGGGAAAGCATCATGGTACAAGCAATCGCATCGGACTCATCAGGCAACGCAGCCGCCACTAGCGCCGCCAGCAAAGGATCGGCAGACGCTGCATTGCAGGCGCAACTGGACCGCTATCAGAAGGAATTGTCGGATTGTGTTAATTGCTCTTCCGCCAAAACCCCCGAAGGCAAGACGCAGATAGATGAAATTTCCAGCAAGATCAGCGACTTGAAAAGCCGCATAGACAAGGTAGGCGGCGCCAAGTCCAGCGACTCCACGGACCAGACGAAAAGCACCACAGCCAAGCTCAAGAATCATGAATCCGGCAGCCAGGCAAGCAATCAGGTTGATGGCGTTGCGGCTAATAATGCAGCAAATGCGGCGAATGCGGTAAATGCAGCAGCAGCTGCATCAGGTGCGCAGCAAAACCAGAATACGGCCAGCGGCACCTCCAGGCCGGGTTCTGCCAGCCTGACAGTCGGCGGCTTCCTCGATTATTATGCCTGACAGCCACAGGTAGTCAAATTTAGCCGAATTCAGCCGCGTTCAGCCGGGTAGAGAGTGCCCGGCTAAAAACTGGCTACAGTTTCAGTATCAATGCGCATCTGCCCCATCAGCGTTTTGTGCACCGGGCATTTTCCGGCAATCTCCGTCAGCCTTGCCTGTTCTGCCTCGGTCAGATTTCCCACATACCGTATCCTGCGCGTGAACACGTAGACGCCTTCTTGCTGCGTATGTTCTATGCGCACATCAATATCCTGCAAATCCATCTGCTTGCGCTTTGCATACATCGTTACGGTCAATGCGGTGCACGCCCCCAGTGCAGCAGCCAGCAGGTCATGCGGCTCGGGTCCGGTGTCTTCGCCACCCAGGGCTTCGGACACATCCGTCAGCAGTTGATGCTTGCCGATGTCGATGACGTGCTGCAGTTTGCCTTCACCTTTTCTTATCTTTATTTCCATGCCATGCTCCCGAGATCGTTTAATTGTACTATTTACATTGGTGGATACTACATGCCAGACAATGAACATGGTACATAAAATTATCCAGCATTCCTACCGGCTTTAAGCCTCGCCTCTTTTTTGTTGAGGCCGCTGGATGGCGGTAATCCGTCTCTGTGTCAACGCAGCCAAGCCAGCAGGCTTTACATTCCACCAACATTTCCATAATGCACTACAATAGATAGCGATTTTGCACTTTACGCAGTTCCGGCTGCCGCACTTTATGCATCTATTGCATTTTTAGAGATTGCCATGGCCATCAGTCATCTCATCAAAGAACCGACTTTCTTCAGCAAATTCAAGATCACGGAGGAAAATGCCTCCGCCTTTTACGCCGACGATGACGCAATGGCGGATTTTATCGTCAACGGCGACATCATGATTTTCGATACGTCGAAGACCGTACCGCGCAGCGGGAAGATATTTGCCATCGAACTTCACGGCCGCATGCTGGTACGGCAGTTGTGGATAGAGGCGGACGGAGGATGGTGGCTGGAAGGCCGCAATCCGAATAAGGATACCTATCCTGACCTGAGATTCAGCGCCAGCGAACAGGCCGGCATCAAGCTGTTCGGCGAATTCGTCTACCGGCAAGGCGGCTGACTAAGCGAGATAAGCAAACTAAGCAAATGCAAATGCAGCCGCATTTGCCTCTTACAAATTCTCAATTATTGCTTATAATCATTTACTCAAAATTTCGGCGCCATCACCCCTCCCACACCTATTCCTGAAGGCGGCATCGTGGACATGCAGCATAAACTTTTCACTACATTGACGAGTCTGGAGCAGAGGCTGCTGCAAGCAGAAGTGCGCGCCAATGCCCCGGCCCTGGACCGGCTGATTGATGAAAGTTTTGTCGAATTCGGCGCCAGCGGCCGCATGTTCCGCAAGTCCGAAATCCTGTGCCGCACGCCCCGGCTGCCTCAGCTGGAATATGTGCCCGCTGACTTCAAGGTGACGGAACTAATACCGGGACTGGCGCAACTGAGTTGCCGCCTGAGGACTATCAACCCTGTGTCAGGCGAGGTCAGCCACAGCGTGCGCAGTTCGATCTGGAAACGCTCGGGCCACCACTGGAAGCTGGTTTTTCAGCAGGGACTGCCGGCAGCGGCCTCCTGAGCACAACGCAAGCACAAAAAGCAAAACGCCCGCAATTGCGGGCGTTTTTGTTTAACCGGTCTTTATTTGCTTACAGAGTGAGTCCGTATCCGGGGATAGAATTGGCAGTCAGGTCAGGCAAGGTATCATTTTCAGAATGATACACATCTCGAGTCAGCAAAAGCTCCAGGCTGGCGTCGCTTAGCCAAGGAAACTCAGCCAACGTACCGGCCTGCCATACTGGCATCAGCGTGGCCCTTTCAGCAGCAGGAACCGAATTCACCAGATCATGACCGAATTTAACGGCAGATTTGCAGATGCGGCTATAAACATCAAGCTCTTCGCGAATCAGGTCAGGGTATTTACGGGCCAGTACTTGCTGAATGACGCCTGCGCTGTCGTCTCCCGACTGCAGCACCGAATTCAGACCGCAATTCAGGATTTCTCTTTCTTCCGACAGCAGGGTGCCTACATTCGTTTTTTGAGATTGGAAACCAAACATATTCGTTACCCCTTCACCGTCCAGAGTTTCTAGTCAATTCCAAGCTGCAGTTTTCAGCAAAACACCACGACTGGTTCAAAAGAAAGCTCATATTCTCGCCCACAAAGTTATTATCGTTATTTGCAATCTGTCCCGATTAATTTTCTTAATTTAATAATAGGACAAGATTGTACTTTTTTCATTTATATTTACTTTTGTAACAAGCACCAAACAGCTCGCCTGCATATATCGATATTACTCATATAAACAATTATTAATGTTACCGATAAGAAGCACAATTACAAGCTAATTCTTACATTTGATACACTTATTACATGTAATACGACATCTTTTGACAAATGTCCAATCAAATCGCGCGATGAATCAAATGATTTATACCATTACCTTATCAGGTTAATGGCACAAACAGCACTTGGGGTTCATCTCTCCATCTGTAAATCTTTTATATCATCCTCCAGTATATCCGGCAGCCCGAGGAACCAGCTTTAGCTACGCCTTTAGACTCAATGTAGATGGCTATCTATACGTTGTCAGGGCAAAAAACGAGAGTTGCGTATCAGACTATTCCGAAAGCATTGTCAGAATCGTCTTATAAATTACGGTTACTTTCAAGCAAAACTTTAGTTTAAATCGTTCTTTTAGGCAAAAAAAAACCCGCGTACCTTGCGGTAGCGGGCTAATTCCAATCCCTTAGGAGGCTTGGAGGAGACAGGTACAACTATACATCCAGTCATTGTGCAACGCAACATGGTAAAAATACGGTAGTGCTGCATATCACAGCGGGGCCTTTACCAGCAGCAGTATTTAGTGCAGCCAGCGTATTTGCGCTCGCAGCATATGACGGCTGGCGTTGGAGATACCTGCTGCTGCCTGTATCATGTGGGATGCGGCAAAACGGCACTCGGACGAAATGTCTTTTTTCTACCGCTGCGGGCTGAACTATTTCAGGCTTCACCCGTCCAAAATGAGCACCAATATCCTTCAAACCGATCAACGCATTCCCTTATGCGTCACAATATTGAAAAGCATGGCGTCTACAATGAGGCCGTGACCGATTGAAATTTTTTTGATGAGCTACCGTATCGCAAGGAAAAAAAACGCTGACTGCTGCCTGCACGCCATCGCCGCGTTGCTGCTGAGCGCTCTCACGTCCGCTCCGGGGATTGCGGCCGCGGAAGAATCGGCGCTGCCCAGCCAACCCGATATCAGCAAGACGCTACCCGTATTGCCCGGAGATGATGCCGCGGCGCCCGGACACACCGATTTGCGTGAAAAGAGCGTATCGCTGAACTATGACAGCCTGCAACAGAAATGGCGCGCCAGCATCGATGAGTACAAAAGCAGCAACCCGATGTTCATCTTCGATTATGGCCTGCGCCTGACGGATGAGCTCGCCGCCGGCGGCCGCGTCACGCACCAGCGCGAATCTTCAGAAGTGCTGGTCAATGGCGTCTATGCGCCCCGCCCCAACCTGCGCTTTACCGTTTCCGGCGGCCAGTTGCGGCCCAACAGCGATTATGTGTCCGAATCAGCCAGCAACGGCTATAACGCGGTGCTACAAAACAGCTACCTGGTGGACGTTAAAAAATACTGGTCCAAGGACAGTCTGGTGTCCGACATTGGCCTCACTTCCTATGTGGTGGAAGCAAACAGCAAATCCAACCCGGTGCGGCAAGTGACCAATGTCGGCAGCAGCAACGGCACCGACATGAGCGATACCGAAAGCATGTATTTGGACACGCCCGCACTGGGTAAAAAAACCAGCGTCGTTTTCAATCTTGGCCTGCATCCGACGGCGGACAGCCGGCTGGAGTGGCGGCGCGAACGCGGCCGCCTGAATTATTATGTAGGCGACGATGCGACCGACAGGGAAAACCTGATGTCCAGCCGCTTCAAATATTCGCACAATATCGATAACTGCACGCAATTGCAGGGCCGCTACCGCAGCAGCGACAATTACGACCGTATGAATCTGGGCATAGAGCGCAATAACTGGAACCTCAGCGTCAGCCGCACGCGCGACGATGGCGTCAGCGATACCGGTATCCAGGTAGGTTACAAGATTCCGCTATCCGGCCCGGCATCCAGTGTGACCAACTGCAAACAGAAGCCGGACGCCGGCCCTAGCTTCAATCCTATTCTGGAAACCTCGACCAGCCGGCCGGACCTGTTTCCCAAGGATGCGCTGGTGAAATAGACTGGCGAAATAAGGCCGCTGCCAGTCTGTTGGTCAACGTACAGAGGCCAAGCATGTTTGCCCTTACCCTTAACGCTCTCATAGCAACGAAGGGGTACACCATGACATTTACCAGCGAAGACTTCAGTAAACTGAAAAGCAAGATAGACCAGGTCAAAGTGGGCATGCTGACCACCATGGATGGCTCCAACTATCTGTTCAGCCGACCGATGACCAGCCAGCAGCTGGATGAAGAAGGCTACCTGTGGTTCTTCAG
>JAYSKH010000404.1:0-21739 GCA_043726505.1 Undibacterium sp.
GGTGCCGCCGAGTTCAGACGCCCAGAAGTGCCTCACTTTGCCATCTTGCCTGATCCATACATCCAGCGCCGGCCACTCGTTGCCGTCAGGCGCCAGACCACGGTAGTCGCGCGCAAAATTGTCACCAACGGTAGCGTAAAATTTCAGGTTGTTCCAGCCGCGTTCGCGCGCGAATGCCAGTTGCCGGGATACCGGCGAGCGGCCTATCACTGCTATGGCAACCCGCTGCGAGATATCGCGCGAGGGGATGTCGATAGAGCCCAGGAAAGCCGTGCACATTGGGCAGGGCCGCACGCGTTGCGGGCCGTACATCCAGAAGTAGGTGACCAGCGTATCGTGTTCGCCAAACAGGTCGGCCAGCTTCACAGTCTTGCCGTTTTCATCAAGGAACTCATAATCGCCCGCCTCGCCGCCGGCAGGCAGTGCGCGGCGCTGCGCGGCAACACGTTCTATATGGCGCCGCAGCTCGATTTCTTCAGCCAGTAATGCGGTGCGCGCCTTGCGGTATTCATCGCTATCGTTAGGGTAGGGTTTGCTTGCAGCGGCGGCGAGCTCGGTTGCGGATGTCAGCTGGGTCATTGCATGCTCCTGTGGTCGTGAACCGGATGGCTGAAGCGGCAGGTTTTGCAACTGCCGGTGCCTAACGATGCTACACAATGAGCGGACCTGTCACCGTGCGATATACCGCTTACCCGGAGGCAAGCCTTGGTATCTCATCAGCGTAAACATCAGTCCAGCATAAGTCGCATATTCCAGCCCGTCCGGTACTGTCATCGTGCACTTTTTTCTTTGCGGAAGACAAATTTTGTGAAAATGGCAAAATGCAGCCGTACTCATGATACTGCGCAGCAGTGCTGGTACGCGCGGTCTACTAAGGAGCATGCGATGAAGAAAATACTGGTGAACCCGGCCTTATGCGCCGCTTTCATTATTCCTGTGCTGTTGTCTGCATGCAGCAGCGCAGACCTCTATGGGATACGGCAAGACAATGCGCAGGACACTTGCCGGAAGTCGCCGGAACCTGAGCGTGCCGCCTGCCTGACGCGAAATGCCGGTGATTACGGCAGTTACAAAAAGCAGCGGGAAGCGCTGCTGGATAGTTCAGGGAAATAAGATAACAGGTCTGAGCATCGCGCTCCTGGCATGAGTGAGGCATCATTTTTTTGCGGAGAAAATTGTCATGAACAAAGTTATCGCGCTGTTTGTCGCTGCGGCGTCCGGGTTTGCGTTCATCAGCGCCGTGTTTGCCGAAAAAGCAGACCTCGGCAAGCACACCGGCATCACCGCAGATACGGTAAACAGGAGCCCCGGCACTATGGGCATAAAAGAACGTGTCACTGCCATCGGGCATGCAAAGTTGACCAAGGGGAGTTTTTCAGCCAGCGGCGACACGATCATTGTGACGACCTACGACAATGGCCGCGAGGAAGTGAGCGTGCTGTCGCCGGCCGGGCTGGCAACGATGCGGCAAAAGAAGGAGGGCAGTGCTGCGTGGACAGAAGGCGAGGCGCGCGCGATCTACTTTGTCATGGATAATAAAACTGCGGTGGCCGAGTTGCGCGACAATGCCAAGATCAGGCATCTGAACGGCGGCAAGGTGCAGGAGGAGTCAATCGGCGACGGCATCATGTATGACATCATCAGCGAGAGCGTGACGCTGCGCGAGCCCAGGCGCACAAGCAGGAGGCCGGCCGTGCGGCTGACCTGGCTGCCTGCATACTCCACGCATCCTTCGTTTTCTGCCAGCTACGCATAGAGTCAGTCTTTTACACGGCCCATCGTAATTTTCTGCACGCCTGCATCTTCCGCATTGGCCGCATCATACTGCGCCCGCGCCCGCTGAAACTGCGGCAGCTTGCGCACTATCCAGTCCCATACCGGGTTGACCGCGATCAGCAGTTCCGTGCCGGTGGCGGTAATTTCATATTCCACGCGGGGCGGCACTTCCATATACATTGTGCGCGTCAGCAAACCGTCCCGCTCCAGCTGGCGCACGGTCTTGGTCAGCATCTTTTGGCTGATGCCTGTGACCTCATTCATCAGTTTGGAAAAGCGCAGCCGCCCGCGCTCGTGCAGCACATGCAGCACCCATAAAGACCAGGTTTCCGATACGCGCGAGATAATTTCCCTGGCGAGCAGGTCGGCATCGGCATCGAGTGTATCGCAGCAGCTAAAGTCAATTAAACCTTTAGTTACCTCGGGGTTACTAGGGGTCATTTCAGCACCTTATTTACTTTGGTAACTAATGCCCCTATCTTAGCGGCTGGCTGGACCAATGGCAATCTGCGTGATGGGAGAGAGGGTAGGATGGCGGTGAAGAAACGGTTTGGAATAGGTAAGACGCTGGCGCTGCTGCTGGTACTGCTGTTTGCGGGTATTTCCGTAGCACTGGCGCAGGCATGGGATGCGCTGGGGCATTCCGCAGAGGGCGCGCGGCTGGCACGCATGCAGGCATCGCCGCAGTGGCACGATGGCCACTTCCAGAACCCGGAGCCACTGGCCAAGGAAGATCTGTGGAAAATTCTGGTTGGCGCTTTCCATAAGAGCGATGATGCAACGCCCAGGCAGCCGGTGCCGGTAGTGATGGACAAGCGCAGCGACTTCGCTGCACCGCCAGCTTCTGGTCTGCGCGTGACCTGGCTGGGCCATGCGACCACGCTGGTGGAAATAGGCGGCCATGCGCTGCTTATAGACCCGATATGGAGTGAACGCGCATCCCCAGTGACATGGGCCGGGCCCAAGCGCTGGTATGCTCCAACGCTGGCAATGGCGGATCTGCCGCCGATTGATGCCGTGTTGATTTCGCATGACCACTACGACCATCTGGACCGCGCCACCATCGTTGCTATGAAGGACTGGAGAAATAAATTCATCGTGCCGCTGGGCGTAGGCGCGCATCTGGCCGGCTGGGGTATCCCGGAAGACCGCATCATCGAGCTGGACTGGTGGGAAAGCAGCAAGCTGCCCGGCCTGGAAATTGTTGCCGTGCCGGCGCGCCATACGTCAGGCCGCTACCTGTTCGACCGCGACAAAACCTTATGGGCAGGATACGTGATGATTGCGGCAGACCAGCGCGTGTATTACAGCGGCGATACCGGCATGATGCCGCAGTTTGCCGACATCGGCGAGCGGCTGGGGCCTTTTGACCTGAGCCTGATGCAGATCGGCGAATATGATGAGTCCTGGCCTGACTGGCACACCAATCCCGAGCAGGCAATAGTGGCGCAGCAAATGGTCAAAGGCAAGCTGATGCTGCCGGTGCACCATGGTTTGCTGGACCTGGCCTACCATAGCTGGACCGAACCGATGGACAGGGCGCTGGCTGCGGCGGAGAAAGCAGGCGTGCGCATGGTAATACCACGCCCCGGCGAAAGCATAGAGCCGGCAAATGCACCGGACGCGGCGCTGACGGCACATTGGTGGCCCAGCCTGCCAGCCCGGGTTACCGCTTCCGATAGCGACGTGGCCGCACAGGCAAAGGCAAAAGCACAGACACCGACACCGACCGTATCCTTAACACCCTCCGTAAAGGAAAATTAATGAAAGTCATTTTATTTGGCGCCAGCGGCATGGTAGGGCAGGGCGTATTGCGTGAATGCCTGCTGGACCCGCAAGTGGAAAGCGTCTTGTCCATCGTACGCAAGCCTACCGGCGCGCAGCATGCCAAACTGCGTGAACTCGTGCATGACGATTTTTACGATTTCAAAACCATCTCAGCCGACATCACCGGCTATGACGCCTGTTTCTTTTGCCTCGGCGTGTCATCCGCCGGCATGAGCGAGCAAGCGTATTACCGTGTGACGTATGAGCTGACAATGGCTGCCGCCGGCGTACTGGCAGGCGCCAATCCGCAGATGACTTTCATTTACGTGACAGGCACCGGCACCGACAGCACGGAAAAAGGCCGCACAATGTGGGCCAGGGTCAAAGGGAAAACTGAGAATGACCTGCTGCGCCTGCCGTTCAAGGCGGCCTATATGTTTCGCCCCGGCGCGATTCAACCGCTGCATGGCATCCGCTCAAAAACAAAATTGTATGACGCGATCTACCGCATCACCGCACCCATGTTGCCGCTGCTGAAAAAGCTGATGCCGAATTCGATCACGACAACAGAGCAGGTGGGTAAGGCAATGATTGCACTGGCCGCGCGTGGCGGTTCAAAGACGATACTGGAGACGCCGGATATCAATGCGCTGTGAAGAACCATAAATGCGAACAAGCTGCCTCTGATCTGATAGCACGCCCCCCCTCTCGCAGCGAGGGGGGGTATTAGATACCAGTCTGGCCGAAATATTCCCTGAACGAGTTCAGATATTGCGCAACCCTAATGGATGGCGCGTTGAAAATCCGGATCTGCAAACAGTTTGCCCAATGTCTGCGTTACGGTATTGACATAGTTGCTCCGGGCAGCGGGAATGGCGATCGCCCCCATAAAGGAAGATTCCCAATGCGTTTCCGCACTGATCACCTTGTCAAAGACGACTGCAGAATCTTGGTCAACCTTGACTCTTACACTGATCATCGCAGTCCCCGTACCAATAGACGCATCAACCGAGTTTTTCAATAATTGGCCTGTGATGACAGCTTTCGATGCGCGGTTCAGTTTGCCGGAGCTTTCCAGTTCGCTGAGCAGGGCTTCTTTAAAATATTCAGCATAAGAATCGTTGTAGGGCGAAGTATAGGCTCCGGCGCGTATCGACAAATGATTGAGAGCGGGCTCTTTGGCTGTAAATTCTCCCACCTTCGCACTACCGCCGGGCAGGGCTTGCAGGACCTTGACGTTATCTATTGTCGGCGCGTATCTGGGCGATACGGCAGCACAGCCGGTCAGTAGCGCGAAGGCAGCCATGGCGCCGCCAATGGCAAGCTTGCGGACGAAAGTCGTCAACAAAAAAATGTGGGTCGCCGGTATCATTTGCTTAGCTCGCCTGCTTTGGACATATCATTTAGCAGGTTCAATACCAAGCCTTCGGTAATTTGGCGTATCGCTTCTCCCTTAGGTTCTTTAGGGACCGGTGTCAAGCCTGGTGGACCATCGGCGTTGCCTATCGTCGAATGCATTGCGTGCTTGTAGCTGCGCTTTACTTCTGTCTTGCCGGGGGCAGAAAAATCTGCATTCATGATGTAACCGTCAGTCACCATCGTGCCGGCCAGTCCCAAGGTGAGGCCGGTGCCAAAACCTTTGGCAAATGCATCCTTGTCGACAACCACATTTTCTATGGTGATAAATAATTTGCTGTCTGCAGCTGCTGGCGCCGTGACCACGTCGCTGAACAAGTTGGATTTCTTCAGCGTATCCAGAACGAAAGGCTTGACGAAGTTTGTGGCGCTGGCGTTAGGCGTTCCTTTTGTTCGGAACTCAAACAAAACTTGCACTGATTGCTTGTTGTCCACGGGTTTTAATTCCGTGAAGGCTACTTTGGGCAGGGCGGGATCAACGTATTGCTTGACGGACATACATCCACTTCCCAGCAAACTGAAGGCTGCAATACACGTGATAGCGGCATAGCGAGAAAAAACGGAAGCTCTAGTTTTACTGCTGCCTGACATCAAAGACTGGTCCATGTGGTGAATCCCCCAAGTGAAATTATTGTTTTGATATTGCCCAGAAGTGAGCGTTCTGATTGTAATGTTTTTTTGAAATTTATTGTCTTTTGTTAATATTAATTTTTTATTATTGTTGCGTTTCAAGCAGTACTATTTCTGCAGACTCGCGTGACGAGATGCCGGCCAAGGTAGGGAGGGTGTGATGTGTAGGCAAGGGCGGGGCAGAAATGCCGATCAACTGCTACGCGTATGGAAACCGAAGAATCGAATGGCATTCCATGAAGCCAATGAAAAAAGCTTCACCTACATGCACTGCACGGCATCCATTATCAATTTATTGTAGTGACGTGCTAATACGGTTTGTTGCCTTATTAATATTGATGATATTATATTTTAAATAATATTAGATGTCCGTCTTCTCATTCTGCATTCAGGCATAAGCGCATATGAATTTCACTTTGAACGTGGGCCGCATACTCATTTATGCGCTGTTGTGTCTTTTGCCTTTGTCAACGTTGTCTGCGCAGCCTGTCGCAGCAGGCACCATAGAGTTACCCCTGTTGCCGCCCCTTGGCTTTTACTATCTGAAGCAGTTGAAGGCGGATGAGGCAGCAGTTGGTGATATTCGGCGGTTTGACGCTTCTCCTTTGGGTCGTGTACAAATTCGTCAACACGAAAATGTGCTGAGCTTTGCGACGGCCACCTTGTCGATGATCGGAGATATCGATGGAGCAATGCGACTGTTTGACCTAACGGATGATCCAGGTCCGGCTTGGCATCAGGCCAATACGGAAGAGGTGGCGTTAATTAAACGGGCAGCGCCAGAAGCTGCCGAAGACGCTATTGCCGCAATCGTGCGTGAAGCGAAAAACCGTCAGATCGTCATTTTGAATGAAGCGCACCATGTGCCAATGCATAGGGCGTTTGCGATGCAGTTGGCCCGGGAGTTGAAAAAGGCAGGGTTTGAGTATCTGGCGAGTGAAACCATCCGGGAGAGTAGCGTTCCCCCGCTCACTGGCGGCTATGTTCACGCGACTGATGGTTTTTATTCTCAAGAACCGGTGTTCGCACAATTTCTGAGAGATGCACTGCAGTCAGGATGGAAGCTGAGAGTCTACGAACATTTTTCAACGGATAACAATTTGCCGATATCAATGCGTATTGCGGAGCGCGAAAATGGACAGGCGGTCAATCTGGTGGAGCGTATCTTTAGCCTGGATCCAAAAGCCAGGGTGTTTATTTATGTAGGCTATTCACATGCGTCGAAAGCCCCTGTGCACCAGGCGGATGGCACAGAAATGACCTGGATGGCCGCAAGGCTTAAGCAGATGACCGGCATTGATCCCTTGACCATAGATCAGACCGTCATGCTGGCCCATTCCAAGCCGTCGGCCGAATATCCGGTATATCGTCAGGCAGTATCCAAATTCCAGTCCGCCACGCCGTTTGTCCTGAAGACTAGCAAGGACGGTTATGCCGTTTTTGGCAGACAAAAAGACGCGTTCGACATGTCGGTCATTTATCCTCCACAAGACCTTATCGACGGCAGGCAAGGATGGTTGACTTCCATTGCTGAACGCAAGCCCTTTAACATACCGGAGGAATGGCTACCCGCAAAAGGTCGCCGCCTGATCTACGCTTACCATAAAGGGGATGGACCTGGTGCGGTGCCTGCAGACATGGTGCTGGTGGAGGCTGGAAAACCGGCCTTGGCAATGATGCTGACCGCCGGTGAATATGAATTCGCAGCCGAGGATTAAGGATAATCTGGCTGAATAACCCCTTTCACGGAGGTGGAAGAGGTTGTTACAAGAAGCAGCGAAGGGTAGCAAGGAACAGCAAAAATGACGTTCCGGCTATTCCTTGATCGTATCCAGCGCGTTACGCAGATCCCTGCGTAAATCTTCTACATCTTCAATCCCTACCGACAGGCGCACGAAAGAATCGGTGATGCCCAGCGCGGCGCGCTGTTCTGCCGGTATCGTTGCATGCGTCATGATGGCAGGATGTTCGATCAGGCTTTCCACGCCGCCCAGGCTTTCCGCCAGCGCAAAGACTTCGCAGCGTTCCAGGAAGCGCCTTGCGCCGGCCAGATCGGTGCGCAGTTCCACCGAGATGATGCCGCCGAAGCCGTCCATCTGGCGCAGGGCCAGTTCATGCTGCGGGTGCGAGGTCAGGCCTGGGTAGTACACATGCTGCACTTCAGGCTGTTGTTGCAACCAGGTGGCCAGGTCCAGTGCGCTCTTGCAGTGGCGTTCCATGCGGATGTCCAGCGTCTTCACGCCACGCAGAGCCAGGAAGCTGTCGAAAGGGCCGGCAATAGCGCCGACGGAGTTCTGCAGGAAAGCCAGTTGTTCGCGCCAGCCGGCCTGATGCGGTTCGCCGCCGACGATGGCGATACCGCCGATGATGTCGGAGTGGCCGTTCAAGTATTTGGTCAGCGAATGCACGACGATGTCAAAACCCAGTTCCAGCGGGCGCTGTACGCGCGGGCTGGCAAAGGTATTGTCGGCCACGGCGATGATGCCGCGCTCGCGGCAGATTTCGGCAATGGCGCGCAGGTCGGCCAGTTTCAGCATCGGGTTGGTCGGCGTTTCCACCCATACCATCTTGGTGTCTGGGCGGATTGCTGCCAGCAGCTTCTTCGGATCGGTCATGTCCACATAAGTGAACTCCAGGCCAGCGCTGCGTTTGCGCACCCGTTCAAACAGACGGTAGCTGCCGCCGTACATGTCGTCGCCGGCGATGATGTGGGCGCCGCTGTCGGCCAGTTCCAGCACGGTGGCAATGGCTGCCAGGCCGGAAGCAAAGGCAAACGCCTGTGCACCGCTTTCCAGGTCGGCCACGCAGCGTTCCAGTGCCCAGCGGGTAGGGTTATGCGAGCGGCCATAGTCCAGACCTTTATTAACGCCGGGGCTTTCCTGCACATAGGTGGAGGTGGCGTAGATTGGCGGCATGATGGCGCCGGTAGTTGGGTCAGGCGACTGGCCCGCGTGGATCACGCGGGTGGCAAAAGCTTGCGCATGGGTGTCTTTGGGATTTGTGCTCACGATAAAGTCCTGCGTAAGTGGTTAAGAAGATCGAAGCGGGTGATCAGCCCGTAAAAATGCTCATTGTCGGCGATGATGGCAACCAGGCCGCGGTTCAGCGTTTCGCGCAGCGCCGGCAGGCCGGCAGTTGGCGCCAGGGTTTCTATCTGGCGCGTCATCGTATCCTGTACCGGGCTGTGGAACAGCGTGGCATCGCCCGAGACTTTCAGCAGCAAGTCGGATTCATCTATGATACCGGCTATCTGGCCTTCATGGATGACGGGCAGTTGCGATATTTCAGCGCTGCGCATGCGGTTGAAGGCCACCATCAGCGTGTCGTCGGCGCCTACGCTGATAACGTTGCCGTCGTCAAAGCGGCGGCCGATGATGTCACGCAGGTCGCCATAGCTTTCGCGCTTTAGCAGCCCCTGGTCTATCATCCAGTTGTCGTTGTAGACCTTGGACAGGTAGCGGGTGCCGGTGTCGCAGACAAAGGTGACCACGCGTTTCGGTGTGGTCTGCTCACGGCAGAAGCGCAGCGCCGCCGCCAGTAGTGTACCGGTGGAAGAACCCGCCAATATGCCTTCGGCGCGCAGCAGTTCGCGCGCAGTGCCGAAGCTTTCGGTGTCGTCTATCGTATAAGCATGTTTGACGGCAGTCATATCGGCAATCGACGGGATGAAATCCTCGCCTATGCCTTCCACCGCCCACGAGCCGCTGGTGTCGGATATGTGGCCGGTCTTCACATATTCAGTCAGGATCGAGCCTTTAGGGTCTGCCAGCACGAATTCCAGTTTAGGCTGTTTTTCGCGGAAATAGCGCGTCAGCCCTGTCAATGTGCCGGCCGAGCCTACGCCGCAGACGATGGCGTCGACATCATGGCCGGTCTGTTCCCAGATTTCCGGCGCGGTGCTGAGTTCGTGCGCGCGCGGATTGGCAGGGTTGTTGAACTGGTCCGCAAAGAAGGAGCCGGGGATTTCCTTGGTCAGCCTGGCGGCGTAGTCCTGGTAATACTCAGGGTGGCCCTTGCCGACATCGGAACGGGTCAGGTGGATTTCCGCGCCCATGGCTTTCAGGTGCAGGATTTTTTCAGTGGACATCTTGTCCGGTACGACCAGCACCACGCGGTAGCCCTTGGCACGGCCCACCAGCGCCAGACCCAGCCCGGTATTGCCGGCCGTGGCTTCGATGATGGTGCCGCCGGGTTTCAGGCGGCCTTCGCGCTCGGCGGTTTCTATCATTGATAGCCCGACCCTGTCCTTGATGGAGCCGCCGGGGTTTTGTGATTCCAGTTTCAGGAACAGTTCACACGGCCCCGTGTCCAGGCGGGTAACCCGGATCAGAGGTGTGTTGCCAATCAGCGCAAGTACTGCGGGATCAGTTTGATTTGTCATGTCAGTGTCCATTTGTAAGACATGCCCTTGGTAAGGGTAGGGGCCTTATATTGTCTAGTTCGTCTAGTTCAAGAGGCGCATATGCTAGCGATGCCGCCATGCTTGGGGGAAGGAATGTTTTTGCATAAGTTTATGCATTTTCAGCGTCGCGCTTTAGTCTCCTTTTTGTTATCGAAATAACTGCCGCCATCTTACTCCGAAGTGCATAACGAAGTTTTACCGGCTGCTGTTTTATAGGCTTTGCATTGGCTGCGTGCAAATAAATTGCTGATATATTAAAGTGCGCTGTACGTATGCAACAGTCGTGTTGAATATTGCAGTAAGGCAATTCGCTTTTACTCCGAATGCGATTAATATTGCTTGTGGTATTTCTTGTGTTCCAGCTGAAATGCGCATGGCCGGCGGAGTTGCATAATTAAAAACGCTCGCCGAGACGCTTATGGTGCTTATTCGGTTTGTTACGTTTGTTACAAAAAGCAAACAGGTATTGCATTTTCCTTGCCAATCGCTGATGATGACAAAAAAATAATGTCTGGTGGTAGCCCGTTGATGGTTGAGGCGAAACCGGACTAATGCGGGGAGTTCATGATGGGAACGAGCCAGGAGCAGCGATGCATTCAATGTTTCGTCTAGCGAGAAACATGCTGGTCGCGCGACGCACGACGGCAATTCTGTTGCCGCTGATTGCCGTGATCATTCTCCTCAGCATATTTGCCGCCACCAGCGTCATTGTCATGTCGGTGCTGCGCGCCTATGTGGGCGGTGAAAGCCACTGGTCCAAGGCGCAGAAGGATGCCATCTACGCATTACAGCGCTATGCCGCCACCGGCGCGGAATCTGAATACCAGCGCTTCCTTAAAGAGATCGACATTCCGCTGGGCGACAGGCGCGCCAGGCTGGAACTCGACAAGCCCGATCCCGATTATGCGGTGGTGCAGGATGGCTTCGTGGCCGGCGGGGTTGCTGCCGACGATATCGCCAGCATGGCGTGGATGTACAGGAACTGGAAAAATCAGCCGCTGTTCCGCAATGCTATCAGTTACTGGGAGCAGGGCGATTATTACATACTGAAAGTCAACGATATCGGCCTCAGCCTGCGCGAGCTGGAGCTGGCCGGGCAACGCGGCAGCAACACCGCACTTTCTGCCGTCGCCGAACTGCAATCGATAGACAGCCTGCTGGCCCCTGTGGAGGACGGCTACGCGCTGTCGCTCAGCGAAGCGTCGCGGCAGATCAAGAACATGCTGCTGGCAGCGCTGATCGTCGGTGCGCTGCTGCTGCTGTTTGCCTGTACCTGGTATTCGCGCCGCTCTTATGAGCGCAGCCACCGGCTGCAGGCCCAGTTGCGGCAGAGCGAGGAAAGGCTCAGTCTGGGGTTCGCCGGCAGCAATGCCGGTCTGTGGGACTGGGACATTATCAACGGCCAGGTTTTTTATTCGCAGTGGATCAACCAGCAGCTGGGGTACACAAGGTCGGAATTTTCAACCGCGCCGTCGGCCTTTGTCGACCTGATCCATCCGGATGACCGGCAGATGGCGCAGGAAGCGCTGAGGCGGCACCTGGTTGCCAATACGGTCTACGACATTGAATTCCGTGTAAAAACGATGACCGGAGACTATATCTGGTGCAAGTCCCGCGCGCAGGCAGTCCGCAATGAAGAAGGGGCGGCGGTGCGCATGGTCGGTTCGCTGTTTGATGTGACCGACCGCAAAATGGCCGAGGCCAAGGCCTTTGCCGAAAAAGAACTGGCCGAGGTCACGCTGGCGTCAATTGCCGACGCCGTCATTACGACAGACAACCTGGGCCGCGTCAGCTATTGCAACAGGATCGCCGAGCAGATGCTGGGCCTGTCGCGCGAAGATATGCTGACGCAGCCTTTTGATGCCGTCTGCAAGATTTTCGATGAAAAAAATCATGAGCATGTGCCGGATTTCCTGGAGCAGGTGCTGTGGCCGGAAACCGGCAGCGAAACCACCAACGACCTGTACCTGCTCGGCGTGGATGGCAGTAATATCCCCATCGACCGTTCAATTGCGCCTATTCGCAATCCAGATGGTAACGTCATCGGCATAGTTATTGTGCTGCACGACGTCAGCGAGGTGCGCAGGCATGCGGCCCAGCTGTCCTACCAGGCCACGCATGATGAGCTGACCGGCATCCTGAACCGGCGCGAGTTTGAGCGCAGGCTCAATGAACTGCTGGCCAGGGAGCCGGTGGATGAAGAATACGAAGAACATGCGGTGATGTATCTGGACCTGGACCGCTTCAAGATCATCAACGATACCAGCGGCCATGCTGCCGGCGACGAACTGATACGCCAGGTCAGCCATTTGCTGAAGCACAGGCTGCGCGATGGTGACATGGTAGGGCGCTTGGGTGGCGATGAATTTGGCGTCGTGCTGGCGCACTGCACCAGGGCGGACGCTTGCCGGCTGGCGGAGGTGCTGCGCCAGAGTGTGGCCGATATCCGTTTTGTATGGGGAGGGCGGGCGTTTGAAATTGGCGTCAGCGTCGGTCTGGTGGTACTGGCGCCGGGCATGATCACGCTGAAAGAAGTGATGAAGGCGGCCGATGCCGCCTGCTACATGGCCAAAGAAAAAGGCCGCAACCGCATCCACCTGTTCAGCGACGATGATGAAGACCTGTCCGTACGGCACAATGAAATGGAATGGGTGTCGCGCATCAAGGCGGCGCTGGACCAGGACCGGTTTTGCCTGTATACGCAAAAAATCCAGTCGCTGCACGCAGGGCAGGCCGACGAGGGCGAGCACGTGGAAATATTGCTGCGCATGCTGGATGAGGAATACAAGATCATCCCGCCGATGGCCTTCATTCCATCTGCAGAACGTTTTGACCTGATGCCGCAGATAGACCGCTGGGTCATCCGCAAGAGCTTCAATGCACTGGCGACGATGTGCAAGGATGGTAAGGACGGTAGCGCCGCCATCCACACCTGGGCCATCAACCTGTCCGGTGCATCGATAGGCGATGACCGCCTGCTGGATTACGTCATTGAGCAGCAGCAGGAAACCGGTATCGCCTTCAGCAAGATCTGTTTTGAGATTACCGAGACGGCGGCCATCGCCAATATGCAGAAAGCTGTGACGCTGATCAACCGGCTGCGCGGCCTGGGCTGCCGTTTTGCGCTGGACGATTTTGGCGTGGGCATGTCCTCATTCAGCTACCTGAAGCATCTGCCTGTGGATTATCTGAAGATAGATGGCAGCTTCATCAAGGAAATCGTCAATAGCCCGACCGACCGGGCAATGGTGGAATCCATCAACCAGATCGGCCATGTGATGGGCAAACAAACCATCGCCGAGTTTGTCGAAAACGATGCCATCATCGCTTGCCTGAAGGATATTGGCGTTGACTACGTGCAAGGCTACGGCGTAGGACGTCCACAGCCACTGCCGCCGCAAGCCTTTGCCAGCCGGCATGTGGAGAGGATGGACGCGCTGCTGGCCGGCACCCGCAAAATTGCCTGAGCAATTATCTGCTAGCTGCTAAATCCGGTATTTTATTTTCGGAGTTTGCGCTTTGTCTGCGCTGTTTCCCGGTATAACGCGGTATATTCGCGTTGGCCGGCATCCGGCCTTTTCACGACAGCATAACGCAACCGATAACCGCAACCGATAACCGCAACAGCAAAGCACAATGGCAATTACCCCCGGCCGCACCAAAACAAGAAGCGTCAGTATGGGCGACAGGAATGTCGTCACGCATGGTCTGCACACGCAGTTTTGGCAGGACATCTACTACTATGCAATGACTTCCAGCTGGCCCGCATTTTTTGGCGCCATTGCTGCAGTCTTCATTTCACTGAACGTCGCATTCGCCTTCATCTATATGATGGGCGACAATCCTATCGGCAACCAGTCGCCCAAGGGTTTTCTGGGCGCCTTCTTCTTCAGTGTGGAGACGGTGGCGACAGTCGGTTATGGCGACATGCATCCACAGACAATCTATGGCCATGTGGTGTCGGCGATAGAAATCTTCATGGGCATGGCCAGCATTGCGCTGATCACCGGTGTGATGTTTGCGCGTTTTTCGCGGCCCCGCTCGCATATCGTGTTTGCCCGCCATCCGGTCACGCATCATCATGAAGGCAAGCAGGTGTTGATGATACGGATGGCCAATGCGCGGCTGAACGTCATCAGCGAGGCCTCGGCCAAGCTGCGCCTGCTGCGGGACGAAGATGGCGAAGCAACAGGCGTGTTCCGCAAACTGTATGATCTGAAACTGGAGCGCGAGCAGCATCCGGTCTTTGTGCTCGGATGGACGGTCATGCACGTCATTGATGAAACCAGCCCGCTGTTCGGCCTGGATCTGGGCACGCTGCACAAGGACAATGCGGGCCTGATCCTCAGCGTAGAGGGTTCGGATGAAACCACCAGCCAGACGCTACGCGCGCGCAGCTACTACAGCCACAAGTCGATACGCTGGAACCACCGCTACATCAATATCTTCAGCATGGATGAGCAGGAAAACCAGCATATCGACTATTCTCGCTTCCATGATACCGAGGCGATTGTGCCTGCGCCTGCAACTGAGCCCGAAGCTACTGCCAGCTTGAAGTCGGTTGCAAGCACTTAGGCGGCCAGCGCTTTTTCCATGAATACGCTCAGCGGATCGTCGGCATAGCCGCCATACGGACCGCGCCTCTGATAACCGCAGCGCGCGTACAGGGCCAGTGCTTCTTGCTGCAGCGGCCCGGTTTCCAGTTGCAGCAGGCGACATCCTGCCGTCGTTGCGTGCGATTCCAGCAGCGCCAGCAGCTTGTACGCAATGCCCAGCCCCCTGTGGCCCGGCCTTACGTACATCCGTTTCAAATCTCCCGATGCATCATCCAGCACTACCGCGCAGCAGCCGACGGCATTGCCGTCCATCGTGCGCGCTACGGCAAACAGTAGGCGTTGCTGCGGCACGCCCGACAAGTCCAGCGCATACACGCTTTCCGCCGGGTACAGGCTGTGCTGGTAGTCATCCAGCTCGGCAATCAGTGCGATGGCGTCTGCCTGGTCCGGCGCTTCCAGCGCGATGCTGACGGTTTCTGTGGTCGTCATGCTGCTTGTGCTCCTTGTGCTCCCAGTGAACGTACATACAGCGACGTAGCGCACAGGCCGCCGTCCGGCCATAGCGCATAGTCGGGGATGCTGCCGCAGAACACCCAGCCCAGCCTTTCATACAGGCTTTCCGCTCCGCCGCCGGTGGCGGTATCGAGCACCAGCGTGGTCTTTCCCGCAGCAAGTGCATGCGGCTCCAGCGCCTTCATTAACGATTCACCCAGCCCTTGCTTGCGGGCGCGGCGGTGCACCAGCAGCTTGGAAACATCGGCACGATGCGGCTGGTTCTCCGGCTGCCCTAGCACCAGTTGCACGGTGCCACAGATGCTGCCGTTGCCGTCGCGGGCTACCAGCAACATGCGCTTTCCCGCCGCAACGCCATCTGCAACGTCCTGCCAGAAGGCGCTGGCTTTTGCCTGCGAAAGCGGATGCATGAAGCTGACCGAAGCGCCGCCGGCCACGCAATCGGTCAGCACATCGACCAGCGCTTCATGGTCCGCCCCGCTGATGGCATCCAGCCTCTGGATGTTTGCCACATGGTTCACAATGCTCTCCCGTTGAATGAAAATTTACAAAAAGTAACCGAGGCGCTTAAAAATCGCTGTTGATAACCACCACGTAGTGTGCCGCCGCATCGGTGGGGTTATTGAAATGCACGGCCTGGTCTTCCCGCATGGCCAGGCAGTCTCCTGCATGCAGGCTATACCGCTGGCCGCCGGCGCTGATATCCATGCTGCCTTCCAGCACCCATATCTGCTGCTGGACGGCGCTATCCCGCGGGTTTGCTTCATAGGCCACGCTGGCGCCCGCAGGAAAGACGACTTCGACGATCTGGATAGGCGAGCGAAAGTGCGGAGGAGAGACATTGCGCCGCAGGTAACCGGATTGCGGGTCGCACCATTCCAGCTGCTCGCTGCGTCTGGCCAGCGGGCTCGCATCTTCGCGTGGATCTTCAAACAGCGACGCCAACGTCACGCCCAGCCCCTTGGCCAGTTTCTCCAGCACGACCGCCGTCGGGCTGCTTTCGCCACGCTCTATCAGCGAGATCATCGAGCGGCTGACATTGCAGCGCGTTGCCAGCGCTTCCAGCGACATCTCGCGTTCGGCGCGCAGGCTAGCCACACGCTGCGCAATGCGCATATTGATGTCGGAAGAGGGGCTTTCTTTAAATTCTTTCATATTGGATTTATTATCCAGTTTACTGGACATGAATGTCAACATGAATATCAAGCTGATTTTCAGCACTGGCGCCCACAGCGGACAGGCGTTGCCAACGCCGCGCAATTAATCGCTACAATGTCGACAGAACCAGCCAACCAACAACGGAGTATCTGATGCTGACAGAAGCGCAAAAAGGACAATACGCAAAAGACGGCTATCTGGTGCTGCCGGGTTTCAAGAGCCCGGCGGAAATTGCCGCACTGAGGCAACGCGCGGCGCAGATCGTTGATGCCTTTGATCCTGCCGACAGCGTTTCCATCTTCACCACGCAGGAGCAGGAAAAAACCACCGATGACTATTTCCTCGGTTCCGCCGACAAGATACGCTGCTTTTTTGAAGAAGAAGCCTTTGGCGCCGACGGTGCGCTGCGCCAGGATAAATCGCTGTCCATCAACAAAATAGGCCATGCGCTGCATGATATCGATCCTGTATTCATCGCGTTTTCGCGTGATGACAAGCTGGCGGCAGTGGCGGAAGACATCGGCCTGGCGGACGCGCAGGTATGGCAATCCATGTACATTTTCAAGCAGCCCGGCATCGGCGGCGAAGTGCGCTGGCATCAGGATGCCACCTATTTCGACAGCACACCCATCAGCGTCACCACCTTCTGGTTTGCACTGGAAGACGCCACGCTGGAAAATGGCTGCCTGTGGGTAGAGCCGGGCGGCCACCGCGGCCCGCTGCGTGAGCGTTTCATCCGCGAAGGCGATGCAGTACGGGTGGAAACGCTGGATGCAATGCCATGGCCGGACGACAGCACGGCCATCCCGGTGGAAGTTGCCGCCGGCAGCCTGGTCTGTTTCCACGGCCTGCTGCCGCACTACAGCGCACCCAACCGATCGCCAGTGTCGCGCCATGCCTATACGTTGCATGCGACCGATGGCCGCACCGCTTACTCCGCCGGCAACTGGATACAGCGCGGCGCGGAGTTGCCGGTGCGAGGGTTTCGCTAGATTTAGCTTAGGTTCGTGTAATGGCTCGGCTATAATCCCGCCATCCGCGGCTCCGGCCGTACATCATGAGGGATATACCATGCAGATCGCACAACTGGGCGCCTTATCGAAAGACGAAGAACTGGATGACTGGCTGATCAGCGCACCGGTCGCCATTCCGTATCTGGGCGCGCTGGAACTGGAGTTTGTTCTGGAAGGCGTGGAGGGCGATGCACACCCGGAAGAGTTCGCCGCCGCCGTGTCCCATTTCCTGGCCAAGGACAAAGCAGAGCAGGCACAGGCAGCGCCGCATATCCTGGAAGCGTACAACACTGCTGCGGCAGCAGCCGTGCCGGAAAAACTGGCTTGCACGATCGCCAGCGCTGACGAAGCCTGGCAGCATGTGCGCCCGGAAGAAGTGCGCGTCTGCCGCCGCCAGCAGGGCGACCGCAAGGTCTATGTACAGGTAGTGGCAGATTGCGACTGGGACCATGAGCACGGCCTGCAACTGGTATTCCGCGAGGGCAGGGAGCTGTCGCGCGTCAGCTCATTCGATGACTACCTGACGTATAACGACGCGTTTGGCCTGCCGGACGATATGGACCAGATCAGCTAAGCGTTTGCCTGATGTCTGCCTGATGTCTGCCTGATTCGGTTTCTGCATAAAAAAAGCCACTGCAACTCGCGTTGCAGTGGCTTTTTGCATTGCCGTCTTAGTTGAACTTGTAGTTCACGTTCAGCGTAAATGCACGGCCGCGGGGGTCTGCTACACGCGGATCCCAGCCAGCGCCCACGACGTCGTCGACGTTATGCGCGGTGAACGGAGGATCTGTGTTGAACAGGTTCTGGATGCCGGCGGTAATGGTCGTGTTTTTAAACCCGGTGTAAGTCGCCGACAGGCCATACGTGATGTACGCATCGACATAAGGATTGAAGCCCGGCGGGATCACGCCCTTCGGTAGCTGGTCCTTGTAGCCGGATGCATACAGCTGCGTGCCCATGACGCTCCACGCGCCGCTTGACCATGTGATGGAAGCATTATGCTTCCAGCGCAGGTACAGGTCGCTGGTGCCGAAATTGCCGACCAGTTCCTGGTAAGGCTGGTCTTCAAATTCATGGTACTTGAAGCTGTTGGTGTAGGTACCGTCAATCGCAAAACTCCATTTGCCGCTTGGCAGAGTTGGCGTATCGTAGTGCAGGCTGACGTCTGCACCGCGGGTCTGGCTGCCTGCCGCATTGATCCAGCCGGCCTGGATGTAGTCAATGGTGCCGTCAGGATTGCGCACGATGTTGTTCAGCAGCGACTGGTAGTTGGCCAGTACCTGTGTGACGGTACGGTTCAGGATGCGGTTCTTGGACCTGATTTCCCAGATATCCAGCGAGCCGGTCAAACCCTTCATTGGCGATACGACAAAACCGATACTGCCTTGCTTGGATGTTTCCGGTTTCAGCGCCGCATTGCCACCGGTACGGTAATCCATCTTGATGGAGCAGTAGTTAGGATCGCCGGGGTGCAGCGGGCACTGTATCGGGTCGTCCGCGCCGTTAGGCAGTTCCTGCGTCAGCTGGCCGGAATACAGCTGCTGGAAGCTAGGCGCCAGGAAGCCGCTGTTGACCGAACCACGGAACACGATCGCTTCATGCGGCTGGTAGCGGAAAGCCAGTTTAGGATTGGTCGTGCCACCGATCACGCTGTACTGGTCATGGCGTACGGCCGCTTGAAGTTCCAGATTCTTGGTGATGGGGATAATCGTTTCAGCATAGACCGCCTTGATGTCCCGGCTGACGCTAGGCAGTGCTGCATTGCCCGGTGCCAGCAGGATCGTGGTGGCATCAATGCCTTGCGAAAATTCATACGATTCGCGGCGCAGGTCGAAACCGGCTGCAATACTCACCGCACCGGCCGGCAACTGGAACAATTCTCCAGAGATATTGCCGTCAGCCTGTGTCAGCTTGGTGGTGCCGCCTTGCAGATCGACATAGGCCTTGGTGGAGTTCAGCAGCGCCATCGCTTCCGGCGTCTGTTTCTGGCCGGGGGCCAGCCACGGGTTGATGATGCCGGTTGCCAGCGCCGCATACAGCTTGTCTGTATACGAATAACCGTCTACCAGCTGCGTGTCTGCCTTGGAGCGCGCGGCGGATACACCGAGTTTGTAGTCCCATTTGCCCAGTACGACGCCTTCCAGGCCTAGCAGCAGGCGGGCATTGTCAGAAGTTGTTGCCTGCGTGCGGTTGCCAAGGTCGCTGGCGCGCCATTTGTAGGCGATCGGCTTGGTGTTGTCAAAGGTCGGAATATACGCAGACAGATCCTGATAGTAAGGGCCGCCTACAGGGTAGACGTTCTTACTGGCGATGCTGGTGGAAATCTGCAGCGGCGTGAATTCAGCCCTGGATTTAGCGCGGGACGCGGTCAGCTCGGCAAAAGCCTTGGTGTCGGCGTTGATCTGTATCGTGCCGCGTGATACAAGGTTGGCGTGCTCCACCGGCTGCTGCATCACATAGTCGCCGCCGTAGTCATACGCGCAGGAATAGGTAGAGCGCAGGATGGACGTCGAGTTCTGCCACAGCGGCGCATCGTATTGGGACATGCCAGGGACTGTGTTGCACTTGCCGGTCAGGCTCAGCAGGCTGGCCTGCAGGTAGGAGTTCGGATCGCCGGGCAGCTTGAAGCCTGTGCCCAGCGCGGTACCGGCGCCGGACAGCTGGTTGGCGTAAGGCGTACCGGTGGTGTCGGGAGACAGGCCGCGTGCAGGCTGATAGCCGTTCGCGAAACTGCGCTGGCTGGAGCGCAGGATTTCGGCCTTGTCCAGTGTCAGGCTGGCCATGACGTTGTAGCCGTCTTTGTCCAGCGTGCCTTTACCTGCCAGCAGCGATGCACGGCGGGTTGCGCCTCCGCCTTCCTGCGTGATATTGGTGTCCGCGGAAATTTCAACGCCGGTGTAGTTCGTCTTCAGGATGAAGTTGATGACGCCGCCGATCGCATCGGTACCGTAGATCGCGGAAGCGCCATCTTTCAGAATTTCAATACGCTCCACCGCCGCCATTGGAATTGCATTCAAGTCTACCGACTTGCCGCTGGTGCCGTGCGCCGAAATGCGGCGTCCGTTCAGCAGTACCAATGTGCTGGAGGGGCCCAGGCCGCGCAGGTTGGCGAACGATGCGCCGCCGACCAGACGGTCTGCATCCGCGCCGAAAACGTTATTGCCGGATGTCATGTTATTGGTACCGGTGCCGTTGGCCGAGATAATCCGCATCAGCTGTTCCGCGCTCGTAATGCCCTGGCGTTCAATATCGCTTTTGGTAATGACCTGTACCGGCAAGGCACCTTCCTTGGCAATACGCTTGATGCTACTACCTGTGATTTCAACTTTTTGCGGCTCCCCCTGCTGAGCCGCCTGTTCCTGAGCAAAGACGGTGCTGGACACGCCTATCAGGGCAATACATTGGGCAATTTTCTTTAGTTTCACGGTTGACTCTCCATTTATTTACTGCTTAAGCCTTGGTGGCGCTTGCTCGCTTGTCCCGGTATTGGTGCGCACGGGGCAGGGTCTGCTTCTGCCTTTTTTTATGAATAATGAACTGCTCGTGTTTTGAAACTGGTTTGGAACTGATCGTTTGCTGCAAATGGTTTACACCGAAATGCAGACTAGGGTCTGTGATCGGCATGTGACAAATGAAAAAAAAGTTCCAATCGATAACTAAAAGATATAGGGTTCTTTGCCGTCCCGCGCCATGCGTTGTTGCTGGCTGTAGCGTAGGGGCGGGGCGGCGTTTTCTTGCCTACCCGGGGCGGATAAAAACCTGCGTGGACGTGCCGAAAAACCACACTTTGCAGCATGGTTTTTCTGGATGGACGTGGGATGTTTTCTAGCGGAATTCGTGCGGCGCGCGTGGGCTCTCGTTGCCCAGCCGGTCTACGGCGGATACCTGGATTTCTTGCAGTGCACCATAAACGGGATCATCTGCCGCGCTGATGCGCGAATTGGTCGCCGGCTGCACCGAAAATTGCCACAGCTTGCCATAGCGTTTCCAGATCGCCAGCAGCGATGTGCCAGCCGCCGTTTTGGCCGTGACTATCGGTGCTTTTGCGGCTGCAGGCACGCTGTCCACGGTCAGCACGGGGGCGGCAGGCAGGATGTTGCCCAGCCATGGGCTTGCCGGCACCAGCGCCACATTCTGGTAGGGGCCTTGCTGCAGCAGGTCCCGCACGTCTTTCTTGTCCTTCATCAGCACCGTCATGCTGAAGTGCAGGTTGCCGCCGCTGCCGGGCCGATCACGTGTAGCGGCAATCTGGTTCAGGATTTCCTGCGGCTGCCACGACTGTTCCGTATCGGTGATGCGGCCGGTATACAGCCCGGCCCATAGGTGCCGCCCCTGCGTATTCTGCGCAATCCAGTAATCCAGCAGCGTTTTGTATGCCTGCGGCGCCTGGTCTATCGGCCAGTACAGTTGCGGCGCCAGATAATCGAGCCAGCCATTCTGCAGCCATAGTTCCACGTCTGCATACAGCTTGTCATACTGGCTGAAGCCGGTAATGCCCGGCGGCAGCC
>JAYSKH010000405.1:0-9391 GCA_043726505.1 Undibacterium sp.
CATCAGCGTTCGTCGTTGTGGGCGGGGCAGGGTGTTCATATCGGGTGCGCCGCTTACAGCTTGAGGGTGATGACGGCGTCGCGGATATTGATCTTTTTAGGGATCAGTTTCAGCTCCGCAAATGCATCGGCAATGTTCTGCTGCTCACGGATGACCTGCTCGGTCAGCGGTTTGACGCCGTAGGAAAAGCGTTTCGCCGCCAGTTCAACGATGGAGGGCTCCAGGCCGATCTGCGCCGACAGTTGTGCCGTTACGTCAGCCAGGCTCTTTGCGCCCCATTCATCCACCTTGGCCAGCTCTTCAAAGGTAATGCGCAATGCTTCCTGGTTTTTTTGCGCATAGGTCCGGGTGGCGAGGTAGAACTGGTGGTTGCTGACCAGGCCCTTGCCATCGACCAGTATGCGCGCACCCAGCTGCTTTTCAGCCGCGGCAAAAAATGGGTCCCAGATCACCCAGGCATCCACGTTGCCGCGTTCAAAAGCGGCCCTGGCATCCGCCGGAGGGAGATAAACCGGCTCGATGTCCTTGTAAGCAATGCCGGCTTTCTCCAATACCTTGACCAGCAGGTAATGCACGTTGGAACCCTTGTTCAGCGCAATCTTCTTGCCCTTCAGGTCGGCAACGGTTTTCAGCGGCGAATTTTTGGGCACGATGATCGCTTCGCCTTCAGGCGCAGGCGGTTCATTGCCGACATATACCAGGTCTGCGCCGGCGGCTTGTGCAAAGATCGGTGGCGCTTCACCGGTGGTGCCGAAGTCGACGCTGCCGACATTCAGACCTTCCAGCAATTGCGGGCCGGCTGGAAACTCTATCCATTTCAGTTGTATGCCGTGCTGCGACAGCCGCTTGTCCAGTGCGCCCGTAGTTTTCAGGAGTACCAGCGTGCCGTATTTTTGATAACCTATGCGCAGCACGCCCGGCGCCGGTTTGTTTTGCGCTGAGGCCAGCAACGGCAAGCCGCCGAGCGCGCCCAGCGTGGCAGCGGAAAGAAGTCCCAGCGTGTGGCGTTTGGCCTGGCGTTTTTGTTCGTCGAAATTGCTCATCTGTATCCTGTAGGTCGAATTTTGGGCAAGCCGCCTCCCTGCGCCGGGATATTCAGGCGCCAAGCGTTGCGGCGATCAAATTTGTGTGCGGGGCGGTAACACTGGCGGAACCGGCGTCGCTGCGGACCTTGCTATTGGGTCAGGCGCTACATCGCAATTGGGTAAATTGCACGGCGCCGCTGTTTTTTCCCTGGTTGCGTACGGCCACCAGGCTATGAGTGAGATGGCTGATGCCTTCGGCGATGCGCTGTGCGATGGTCGGATCTATGTTCAGGCCATCCTGCTCCGACCAGTCCACCTGAGCATCGGTCGCATAGATGCTGGGCAGAATGTGTTTGGCGGCCAGCGAGGCCAGCACCGGCCTCAGCGCATAGTCCAGCGCCAGCATGTGTGACTGGCTGCCGCCGGTTGCCAGCGGCAGCACCAGTTTGCCGGCCAGGCCGTCCTGCGGCAGGATGTCCAGGAAAGTTTTCAATACACCGCTGTACGCAGCCTTGTAGACAGGGGTACTGATGACGACCGCGTCTGCCTGCGCCACCAGTGTTTTGGCAGCGCGCAGCTGGTCGTCATTGAAGTCCGCATGCAGCAAGGCCTGCGCAGGAAGATCTCTGACCTGCACCCGGGAAGTACGGTAGCCCAGTTCAGCCAGGCGATCTCCCACGTGATGCAGCAGGCGCGTGGACCGCGAAGGAGTGGAAGGACTTCCGGAGAGCAGCAGGATATTCATGGCAGTTCGCTTTGCTGTTGATATGAATGGCTAACGGAGTAGGCTTATTTCTTGCCGGGCTGGTAGATCTGATCAAAGATGCCGCCGTCGGCGAAATGTTCTTTCTGCGCCTTGGTCCAGCCGCCGAAGGTATCGTCTATCGTGAACAGCTTGACCTTGGGAAATTGCGCTGCGTATTTTTTCGACGCTTTTTCAGTAGTTGGGCGGTAGTAGTTCTTCGCGATGATGTCCTGGCCTTCGTCTGTGTACAGGAAGTTCAGATAGGCTTCAGCCACTTTGCGGGTGCCGCGGCGGTCTGCCACCTTGTCGACAACCGCAACTGAAGGTTCGGCCAGGATACTGGTGGAAGGTGCAACGATTTCAAATTTTTCCGGGCCCAGTTCCTTGATTGCCAGCAGCGCTTCGTTTTCCCAGGCCAGCAGCACGTCGCCTATGCCGCGTTCAACAAAAGTGGTCGTTGCGCCGCGCGCGCCGGAATCCAGCACCGGCACGTTCTTATACAACTTGCTAAGGAATTCCTTGGCAGTGGCCGGGCTACCGCCTGGCAGTTTCAGTGCATAGCCCCAGGCTGCCAGATGGTTCCAGCGCGCGCCGCCCGAGGTTTTAGGATTTGGCGTGATAACGGAAACACCTGGTTTGATGACGTCGTTCCAGTCCTTGATGCCTTTAGGATTACCCTTGCGGACCAGGAATACAATGGTAGACGAGTAAGGGGAGCTATTGTGCGGCAGGCGTTTCTGCCATTCCTTGGAAGTCAGGCCGTGTTCGGCAATGGCGTCGGTGTCATAGGCCAGCGCCAGCGTCACCACATCGGCATCCAGCCCGTCAATGACGGAGCGTGCCTGTTTTCCGGAGCCACCGTGTGACTGCTTGATCGTGACATTGTCGCCGGTCTTGGCTTTCCATTGTTTTGCAAAAGCCTGGTTAACGTCCTGATACAGTTCGCGGGTAGGGTCGTAGGAGACATTCAGTAGCGAAATGTCGGCTGCATGGGCGAGCGGCAGGCTGCCTGCGAATGCGAGGGATGCGGCCAGGAACAGTTTTTTCAGTTTCATTTGCAATTTTCCTTGTTGTCGTGTGAGGCAGAGAAGAGTCAGCTTCAAGCCGGCCCAGCTCTAAAATAAAATTCGAGGAATGTAGAGTAAGGCGTACAAGAAAAAACAAGAACGAATAGTTTCGCGGTTTGATATGCGTTTTTCGTATATGGATGACAGGTTTGGCGAGATACCAGATGAAGGAATGAAAAAGGCCCTGTCTGTGACAGGGCCTTTGCTTGCTACGTACTATTTATGGCAGCCCTGACGGGCGCGCGGCGTCAGATTGTCAGATTGTCAGATTGTCCGAGCAGGCAATACCGTGCCGCTGACCTCTCCAAAACCGATGCGCGCGCATCCGGGTTTGTGCGCCCAGCCGCGCATGGTGACCGTATCGCCGTCTTCGATGAAGATGCGTTTGTCCCCATTGGGGAAGCTGATCGCTTCCTTGCCGCCCGCTGTCAGTTCCAGCAGCGAACCTGCTTCTGGCGCGGTAGGGCCGGACTGCGTTCCCGAGCCTAGCAAATCGCCGGGCTGCAGGTTGCAGCCGTTCACCGTGTGATGCGCAACCAGTTGCGATACGCTCCAGTAAGAGTGGCGGAAGTTGGATTGCGACAGGCTTTGCGCCGGAATGCCCTGTTCGCACATGGCAGCAGTTTGCAGCAGCACTTCCAGCTGCACGTCGAACGCGCCACTGTTGCGCAGCGCTGCTGAATCCAGATAGGCCATCGGTTGCGGATCGGCCTGTTCACGCTGCCATGCAAGACGGTAGGGTGCCAGCGCTTCCAATGTGACTATCCACGGCGAGATCGTAGACGCGAAATTTTTTGCCAGGAAGGGGCCAAGAGGCTGGTATTCCCAGGCCTGGATGTCGCGCGCCGACCAGTCATTCAGCAGGCACAGGCCGAACACATGCGATTCCGCATCGTCCAGTGCTACCGCGTCTCCCAGTGCATTGCCCGTGCCGATGAAGATGCCGATTTCCAGTTCATAATCCAGCCGCTTGCTGGGGCCGAATACAGGATTGTCCGATGTCGGCGGCTTGGTCTGGCCCAGAGGGCGGCGGAACTGCTGGCCGGATACGCCGATGGAGGACGCACGGCCGTGATAGCCTATCGGCACCCATTTGTAGTTAGGCAGCAATGGATTGTCTGGCCGGAACAGTTTGCCGATGGCGGTGGCGTGGTATACCGACGTATAAAAATCGGTGTAGTCGCCGATACGCGCCGGCAGGCTGTACTCGGCGTCGCTCTGCGCGACTAGCGCATTACGCAGGCTGGCTTCCTGCTGTGCTCCTGCGCGCAGCAAACGCGACAGCGCCACACGCAGCGCCGACCAGGTTTGTGCTCCCAGACTCATCAGTGCGTTCAGGCTGCTGCTTTGCAGCGCAGCGACTACGGCATCGCTCTGCAACTCTGATATACCGTCAAAGGCATTTGCCGCGCAGGCAGCATGCAGATCCAGGATCTGGTCGCCGATGGCAACGCCGATGTGGAAATCTTTGCCCGCCTTGGCTTGGGCCTTGCTGCGGAACACGGCAAACGGCAGGTTCTGCAGCGGGAAATCACTGTCTGCCTGATTGGCGGTAGCGACCCAGCTGCGCAGTTCTATATTATGGGTTTCATTCAATTGCACGGTCATTATGCTTGCTCCGGATTAAAGTTCTTTTGTATGCCCATCCAGCATTGGTAATAGTCTTGCTGCAGTTGCGGCGCAGCCAGCGCAAAAGGCGTAGGACGTATTACGTTGCGGGTTTCAAACATGAAGGCCATTGTGTTATCTACCTTGTGTGGCGTGCTGGTGTCGGCATTGCTGGCCTTGTCAAAGGTCGGTGCATCAGGGCCGTGGCCGCTCATGCAATTGTGCAGGCTCGCGCCGCCGGGGCGGAAGCCTGCCGACTTCGCATCGTACTGGCCATGGATCAGACCCATGAATTCGCTGGCGATGTTGCGGTGAAACCAGGGTGGGCGGAAGGTGTTTTCCGCCGCTAGCCAGCGCGGTGGGAAGATGACAAAGTCCAGCGTATCCACACCGGGCGTATCGCTGGGCGCCTGCAAGACGAGGAAGATGGATGGGTCAGGATGGTCGTAGCTGATCGAGCCTATCGTATTGAAATGGCGCAAGTCGTATTTGTACGGCGCGTAGTTGCCGTGCCATGCCACCACGTCCAGCGGCGAATGATCGATGCTGGCGCTCCACAGGTTGCCGCTGAATTTGGCGATCAGTTCAAAATCACCGTCGCGGTCTTCGTACCACGCATGCGGCGTCTGGAAGTCGCGCGGGTTGGCCAGGCCATTGGAGCCGATCACGCCAAGGTCCGGCAGGCGCAGCAACGCGCCGAAATTTTCGCAGATGTAGCCGCGCGCTTCGCCATCCGGCAGGCTGACCTGGAAGCGTATGCCGCGCGGGATGACTGCAATTTCCTGCGGCTCCACGTCGATGATGCCCAGCTCGGTGCGCAATTGCAGGCGGCCCTGTTGCGGCACGATCAACAATTCGCCGTCAGCGGAATAAAAGAAGCTGTTCGTCATGTCGCGGTTTGCCGCATACAGATGGATAGCGCAGCCGCTTTGTGCGTCTGGCGAACCATTGCCCGCCATCGTCACCCAGCCCTGGATGAAGTCGGTGGCCTCGGACGGCATCGGCAGCGGGTCCCAGCGCAGCTGGTTAGGCGGTGCGGCAACTTCATCAAAACGGCTGACGATGCCGCGATTACTGATCTGGCTAAACGGCTTGTGCATGGCCGCCGGCCGTATGCGGTACAGCCATGAGCGGCGGTTATGGTGGCGCGGCGCCGTGAAGGCGGTGCCGGATACCTGCTCGGCATACAGGCCGTAAGCCACTTTCTGCGGTGAATTCTGGTTCTTTGGCAGAGCGCCGGGCAAGGCCTCGGTCGCAAATTCATTGGCAAAACCGGACTGGTAGGTCCTTTCGCCGGGTTGCAGTGTGGTTTTATGGCCGTCGGTCATTGTATTCATCGCGCACCCTCATCGCATTTTTATAACAAGCTGACACTTTAGTGCAAACTGCATGCTTTTACGTTATAAATACAAAAATGTAGTTCATTGATTGTATGAATAGTAGGGGTGGTAATGATAGAACCGAGGGAAATAGACCTGAACCTGTTGGTGGTGTTCCAGGAAGTGTTTCAGGAGAAACAAATTTCTTCGGTGGCCAAAAAACTGGGCCTGTCGCAGCCGGCGGTCAGCAATGCGCTGGCCAGACTGCGCCGCAGCTTTGGCGATGAGTTGTTCGTGCGTACTGCGCTGGGCATGCAGCCCACGCCGCTGGCCGAGCAACTGGCCGAACCCATCAGCGCTGCGCTGGAACAAGTCAGCCGCGCACTGAACCGGCATGAACATTTTGACGCCGCCACCGGCAAGCGTTCGTTCACCATCGCGATGACCGACGTCGGCGAAGTGTATTTCATGCCGGTGCTCGTCGAAAAATGCCGCCAGTTTGCGCCGCAGATAAAAATCAGCACCGTGCGCGCCAGCAGCCTGGACCTGAAGGCCGAGATGGAAGCGGGCAGGGTAGACCTCGCTATAGGCGCGTTCGACAAGGTATCTGGCGCGCTGTACCAGCGCAGGTTGTTCAAGCAGGACTATGTGTGCATGTTCCGCAACGGCCACCCTCTAGCGGCCGCCAAGATCAGCCTCAAGGATTTTGTCGCCGCGCAGCACCTGATTGTGGCATCGGTGGAAAGCCCTTACGACAGCATCAACCAGAGCCTGGAAAAAGCAGGCATCAAGGCGGCATCGCAATTCAGCGTGCCGCACTTCGTGGCCGTACCCTATATCGTCAGCACCGCCGACCTGCTGGTCACTGTGCCGCAAAAGCTGGCCGAGCGCGCCGCAGCACCGTTCAACCTGCACTATGTAAAACCGCCACTGCGCCTACCGTCATTGCAGACGAATATGTTCTGGCACAGGCGCTACAATCAGGACGAAGGAAATCAATGGCTGCGGGCGTTCATCGCCGAGCATTTTGCGGAGTGATCAATTTTCGATGACGTGTACTTGTTTTACTGCAGTTTCTGGTCTTCACTCTTGGCCTCAGCCATGGCGTCCGGTTCCAGTTCTTCAGCATAGCGGTTCAGATAGATAAATATGCCCCAGGCCGCAA
Source organism: Undibacterium sp. (assembly GCA_043726505.1). Lineage (GTDB taxonomy): Bacteria > Pseudomonadota > Gammaproteobacteria > Burkholderiales > Burkholderiaceae_D > Undibacterium. The sequence continues at coordinate 6,930 of JAYSKH010000405.1, forward strand.
GCAATACGCCTATCGCGGCCAGCAGGCCTGCCGCATACCATAGTTGCTGCAAATCTTCATGTACTGCGTGGAAGGTGGCGACCAGCCCTTCAATCGCCAGTGATACGACCAAGACGACAAAAAAGCGGGACAGGTAACGCCGCACGCGGGTAGGGGCGCTGATGTCGGCGTCCCGCACAACCTCTTCTTCGACAATGGTTTCGGCAATCTGCAAAGCCACTACCGCTGCGGCGAGTATGCCTATTGCCTCTATCAGGATTTGCGCCCCCGCAAGGTTGAGTCCATCCTGAAATGCGGAAAATCCCAGGCGTGCTGCAACCGCGATCAGCATCAATGCCGCGCCGGCAAATAAAAGTGCCATCACTCCGTGGACAGCACTGAACAATCGCATGATGATTTTCATATTGCCTTTAATAGTCGATGGTGGATGGTGGGATCAGGAGGTTTCAACTGCCTGCCCGGAGCATGCGGCAGCAGCTTTCCTATTTGACCATTTCCAGCACTAATCGACAATATTTAATTTTTGGCATCTTTCCTGCCCGCAAAAAACGCGTCTCTCTCGATGACAACGAAGATGCGCTGAAGGAAATTATTCCGGTACAGGTAAGAATGAATTGTCAAAAACTGGAATTCCATTCAATTTTGTTATAGGTGAAACTGTCGTTACCGTATCAGACACGATACTCACTCCATAAACAGGAAGAATGAAGTGAAACAGACTAAACCTATTTCCCTTGCCCTTGCGGGCATCACACTGGCGGTGGCAAGCGCTGCAGCCTCCACGGCATCTGCAGCGCCGATAGCCTACCGCAACGTAAGCATTGACGGCGTCAACATCGCCTATCGCGAAGCGGGTGCTGTGGACAAGCCTGCGTTGCTGCTGTTGCATGGGTTGCCAAGTTCATCAAGGATGTACGACGGTTTGATGCGTAAGCTGGGTGACCGCTACCACCTGATAGCGCCGGATTATCCTGGTTTCGGCAACAGCGATGCGCCTGCCCCTTCCGACTTTGTGTACACCTTCGACCACTTGTCGGAAGTGATGCAAAAATTCACCGATACCGTGGGCCTGAACCACTATGTGCTGTTCATGCAGGACTATGGCGGACCGGTCGGCATGCGTATGGCCATTGCGCGCCCTTGCGCAGTACAGGGAACGGTCTTCCAGAATGCCAATGTCTACGAAGACGGTCTGGGACCCATGTGGGCCAAGCGCAAACCGTTCTGGGCCGACCGTGCGGCCCATGAGCAGGAAGTGCTTGACGTGCACCTGTCGCTGGCGGCGACACGGGCGCGCCACATCGGTAACGACCCGGATGTCGAAGCGTACGATCCCGATCTGTGGGTAGACGAGCATGCGTACCTGAACCGGCCCGGCCAGGCTGCGATCCAGTCAGAGCTGATCTACGATTACCAGACCAATCTCGCCTCTTATCCGGCCTGGCAGAAATGGCTGGGGGCGCATCGCTTGCCGACGCTGGTGATGTGGGGGAAGCATGATCTGGCTTTTACTGTACCGGGAGCCCAGGCGTTCAAGCGGGATAATCCCAAAGCCCGCGTCGAGATACTGGACGCCGGCCACTTTGTCATGGACACGCGGCTGGATGAAGTGGCAGCGCTGACTGCGCAATATATGCAGGCAAACAAAAAAGCATTCATTGCAGGCATGCAGCCTGCAAACTGCGCCGCCCCAGGTCTTTGAGCATCACTACATCAAGGAGAAGAGCATGAAACTGTATTATCACCCGCTGTCCGGCCACTCTCACCGGGCCCGTCTGTTCTTGTCGCTGATCGGCATCCCACATGAACTGATTGTTGTGGATCTGAAAAAACGTGAGCAAAAGTCGGAGGCTTTTTTAAAGCTGAACAGTTTCGGCCAGTTGCCGGTGCTGCAAGACGGACAGACGGTGATCAGCGATTCCAATGCGATCATGGTGTACGTTGCCAAGGTTCAGGGGCGCAAGGACTGGCTTCCGGAAACGCCTGCCGAAGCAGCGGCGGTGCAGCGCTGGCTGTCGGTTGCGGCAGGAGAAATTGCCCGTGGTCCCGCTGCGGCGCGGTTGATTACCGTATTCGGCGCGCCGCTGGATGCGGAAGATACGATCAAGCGTTCGCATGCGATTCTGAAACTGGTGGACGGCCAGCTGGTAACGCAGGATTGGCTGGCTGCCAGCCATCCGACCATCGCCGACGTGGCGCTATACAGCTATATTTCCAGCGCTCCCGAAGGCAATGTCAATTTGTCGGGCTACCCGCACGTGCTAGCCTGGCTGACACGGGTCGAAGCCTTGCCTGGTTTTGTTCCCTTCCAAAAAACCGCTGTCGGCCTGGCTGCCTGAAGGAATGATCATGGAAGCGTCGACAGCAGTTGCAAAATCTCCGTGGCATGAAGGGGAGCTGACATTGCAGCGCAGTGTAGGCGCTGTCGAACGCATGCTTGTTCCTGGCCAGCGGCAGCTGGC
>JAYSKH010000406.1:0-5964 GCA_043726505.1 Undibacterium sp.
TGAAGACAAGTCCAGGTTGCCGGTAGCGATTTCACTGGATGCGGTAGCAATCGTATCCGTGCCCACGCGCACCTGGCCGACGATGTTGACCAGGCTGTCGCGCATTGCTTTCATTTCCGCTACCAGGCTGGTCGTATCGCCGTTCTTGGTATCGATTGTGGTCGACAGGTCGCCGGCAGCAATCTGGCTGGCGATGCGGGCTGCATAGTCCGGCTCGCCGCCCAGCTGGTTCAGCAGGCTGCGCGTGATAGCCCAGGCTGCGGCAATACCAGCCAGCAGCGCCAGCGCGCCCAGCACCAGCATCATGCTGCTGGCGGTGGCGAACGCGGATTTGGCATCAGCGGCAACCTGTTCGTTGATCTTGTCCTGCAGCGTGACCATTTCATCCAGCGCATCCAGCCACTTCTTTTGCACCGGACGGATTTTCTTAATCAGCGTGATCGTCGCAACTTCTGCGTCATTGGCCATGCCCAGCGCCTGCGCTTTGGCCGGCAGCGATGCTGAAGCGTTTTCCTGTTCTTTCAGTTTGGCCAGCAATGCTTTTTCTTCCGCTGATGTACCGGCTTCGCTGGCGAACATGCCGGCCAGCTTGCTTTCAAACTCGGTGTATTTCTTGGACTGTTCCTTTATCTTGGCCAGTTCCGGCTCCATGTCGCCGGCATCGTTGAGCAGGGTCAGGTTACGCAGCGACACCATGCGGTCGTAAACAATAGCGCGCATGTCGATAATCAGACGGCTTTCCACGTTACTGACACTGATGACTTTCTCCAGGCGGCCCTGGATTTGCGACATGCGGGCGATGCCTAATGCAGTCACTGCAATCAGCAGCGCCAGCACCAAAGCGAAGCCGAGGCCCAGACGCTTGCCTACCTTCATTTTTGCTAAGTTCATTTAGTTTCTTTTATAAATAATGTAAATATTGAAACGTGTCAGTTAATCCGGCGATCAGTTTTCCGCTCTACGGCGGCGCGCTGTGCCTGTTTTTGTTGCACGTTCGGTCGTTGGGGTGCGAATAAGATAAAAACTGAATTAAAGGCTATTTCCCGTTCTTCTCCCAAGATTGAAGTGGCGCAAAAATGATAGAAATTAGCGTCATCCGACCGAGAATATACGCGATTTTTTCTACGTAGCAAGACTTTCTCCAGGAAAATTCCTACTAATTTCAGGCTGGATTCGGCGAAAAAATATAAAGTGATTTCAATAATTAAAGCGGATGAAAATGCATAAAAATTGTGCAAACAAACTAATGCAGTAATTTAACAATTGAACAGAATTTTCTTTGCCTGAGCAATCGAATGTCCTCACATTGATATTGCGCATCACCATTCTCATATGGTCATTTTCTACACGGGTGTTAATCTCAAACCGTGGGAGGATGCCATTGCCGTCGTCATGATCTAACGCAACATTCATGCCAAGTTCGTGCCAATAAACAACATCGGACATGATCGAACGACGCGCAGCGCCGGCTCCTCCATAGCGGGATGTCAACAATGGCAAGCTTATTGCTGCTCCCGAAGAAAAATGATCTGGAGAATTCATGTCGGAACCGATTCGCTTTTATTACCGCGGCAGCACCCATAGCGTAGACCGCTCGGCGGCTACGCAGACCGTGTTGCAGCACCTGCGCGAAGACCTGCACTGCACAGGCACCAAGGAAGGCTGCGCCGAAGGCGACTGCGGCGCCTGCACCGTCGTCATCGGCGAACTGCAAAACGGCCAGGTGCACATGAAGTCGGTCAATTCCTGCATACAGATGCTGCCTACGCTGGACGGCAAGGCACTGTTTACGGTGGAAGATCTGAAAAATCAGGATGCGCTGCACCCGGTGCAGCAGGCAATGGTGGAGTGCCACGGTTCGCAATGCGGCTTTTGCACACCCGGTTTTGTCATGTCGCTGTGGGACCTGTACCTGAAAAACGAAGGCTCAGCCGAAGCGCCGCAGCGCAAGCAGATAGACGAAGCCTTGTCCGGCAACCTGTGCCGTTGCACCGGCTACCGCCCGATTATCGACGCCGCCCGCCGCATGTGCGAGCTGCCAAAGCAAAGCTTTGACCGCGCGGCAGTGGCCGGCGCGCTGCAGGCGCTGCAAAGGCAGGAATCCTTTACCTACACGTATCAGGGCCAGAGTTTCCATGCCCCGCGCACACTGGCGGAACTGCTGGTGCTGAAGGCGCAGAAACCCGGCGCCTGCGTACTCGCGGGCTCCACCGACGTCGGGCTGTGGGTCACCAAGCAGATGCGCGACCTGGGCGACATCATTTACCTGGGCCAGGTGGCGGAACTGAAACAGATGAAGGTGAAAGACGGCATGCTGGAAATCGGCGCCGGCATTTCACTGAACGATGCCTATAAAGCCATCTGCGAACACTATCCGGACCAGCTGACTGAACTATGGAAACGTTTTGCTTCGCTGCCTATCCGCAATGCCGGCACGCTCGGTGGTAATGTCGCCAACGGCTCGCCGATTGGCGATTCCTCACCGTGGCTGATCGCACTGGGCGCGGAAGTGGTATTGAACGGCGGCCGTGGCAGGCTGATCATGCCGCTGGAAAAACTATATCTGGCCTACCAGAAAAAAGACATGCAGCCGGATGAGATCGTCGAAGCCGTACGGGTGCCGCTGCCGCGTAAAAACCTGATCTTCCGTACCTACAAACTGGCCAAACGCTTTGACCAGGATATTTCTGCCGTGTGCGCCGCATTCTCGGCCACGCTGGAAGGTGGCGCACTGAGCGGCGTGCTAACCGACGTGCGTATTGCCTACGGCGGCATGGCGGCAACTTCCAAGCGCGCCGACCAGGCAGAGGCAGTGCTGGAAGGCCAAGCCTGGAACCAGGCGAATCTGGATGCCGCAGTGGCAGCCCTGGCGCAGGATTATGCGCCGCTGTCCGACATGCGCGCTTCCGGCGAATACAGGATGAAAACAGCGCAAAACCTGCTGCGCCGCTTCTGGCTGGAAACCCGCCCCGATACACCGCTGGCAGCCGGTGCAGTCAACGCCTTTGCAGACCAGGCGGACTCAACCCGGCTGCCAGCCTCGCTGAAGGATTAACGGAGATTACGATGAACAAGCAAGCCGATCCCTTCCTGATACAGGAAACCAGCAAGGCAGCCGGCCCTATCGCCTGGGCCGAAGTGGGTAAATCGCACCCGCATGAATCCGCGATCCTGCACGTACTGGGCGAAGCCACTTACACCGACGACCTGCCGGAACTGTACGGCACGCTGCATGCGGCGCTGGGCCTGTCGCAAAAAGCGCACGCCCGGATCACCTCCATCAATTTTGATGCCGTGCGGGCTGCGCCCGGCGTGATTGCGGTGTATACGGCGGCCGATTTTCCCGGCACCAATGACTGCGGCCCTATACTGCATGATGATCCGATACTGGCCGATGGCCTGGTCGAATTCGTCGGCCAGCCCATCTTCATTGTCATTGCGGAGAGCCATGACATGGCGCGCCGCGCGGTGCGCAAGGTGGACGTCGTCTATGAAGAGTTACCGGCCATCCTGACGCCGATAGCGGCACGTGCTGCACAGTCCTTTGTACTGCCGCCGATGGCGCTAAAGCGTGGTGATGCACAGCAGGCGCTGCTCAACGCGCCGCACCGAGTCAGTGGAGAACTGAACGTCGGTGGCCAGGAACAGTTTTATCTGGAAGGCCAGATTTCGTATGCGATCCCGACCGAAGGCCGCGGCATGCACGTGTATTGCTCCACGCAGCATCCGAGCGAGATGCAGCATGTGATTGCACATGCGCTGGACCTGCATTCGCACAATGTGCAGGTGGAATGCCGCCGTATGGGCGGCGGTTTCGGCGGCAAGGAATCGCAGTCGGCCTTATGGGCGGCGGCGGCTTCACTGGCGGCGATGCTGCTGAAGCGCCCGGTCAAGCTGCGCGCCGACCGCGACGACGACATGATGGTCACCGGCAAACGCCACGAGTTCTATTATGAATATGAAGTCGGCTACGACGACAATGGCCTGATCCTGGGCGCCAGGGTAGAAATGGTATCGCGCGCCGGTTTCTCCGCCGACCTGTCCGGCCCGGTTGCCACACGCGCGGTCTGCCATTTTGACAATGCCTATTACCTGTCCGATGTTGACATCAAGGCCATGTGCGGCAAGACCAACACGCAATCGAACACTGCTTTCCGCGGTTTCGGCGGACCGCAGGGCGCGATAGCCATTGAATACATCGTCGATGAAATTGCCCGCAATTTGGGCAGGGATGCACTGGATGTGCGCAAGCTGAACTTTTATGGACGCAACGACACCGAGGGCCGCAATATTACGCAGTATGGCCAGAAGGTTGTCGATAATGTCATCCATGAGCTGACGGCAGAGCTGGAACACAGTAGCGAATACCGCCAACGCCGCGCTGAAATTACCGCATTCAATGCCAGCAGCCCGGTGCTGAAAAAAGGCCTGGCGCTGACGCCGCACAAGTTTGGCATCGCCTTCAACGTGACCCACCTGAACCAGGCGGGCGCACTCGTGCATGTATATGTGGATGGATCAGTGCTGGTCAACCACGGCGGCACCGAGATGGGGCAAGGTATCAATACCAAGGTCGCACAGGTGGTGGCGCATGAGCTGGGCGTATCGCTGGGTTCGGTGAGGGTTACCGCGACTGATACCAGCAAGATCGCCAATACCTCTGCTACCGCGGCCTCCACCGGCGCCGACCTGAACGGTAAGGCCGCGCAGGATGCGGCACGCCAGATCCGCGAGCGGTTGGCCGAGTTTGCGGCAAAAAATTATGGCGGAGCGGCTACCGACGTGCAGTTCTATGCACAGCAGGTACAGGTCAACGGCCACAATATTCCATTTGCGGAATTGATAGGCAAAGCCTACCTGGCGCGCGTACAGCTATGGTCGGACGGCTTTTACGCCACGCCACACCTGAGCTGGGACAGCAAAACCATGACCGGCAGCCCCTTCTCTTATTATGCGTACGGCGCTGCCGTATCTGAAGTAATTGTTGATACGCTGACCGGCGAGTGGAAGCTGCTGCGCGCCGATGCGCTGTACGATGCCGGCAACTCGCTGAACCCGGCCATCGATATCGGCCAGGTAGAAGGCGCGTTCATCCAGGGCATGGGCTGGCTGACCACCGAAGAATTGTGGTGGAACAAGGCCGGCAAGCTGATGACGCATGCACCGTCCACGTATAAGATACCGGCGATCTCGGATTGCCCGGATGACTTCCGCGTGGCGCTGTTCAAGAACCGCAATGTGGCGGACAGCATACACAGGTCCAAAGCCGTAGGCGAACCGCCGCTGCTGCTGCCGTTTTCGGTGTTCTTCGCGATCCGCGATGCGATTGCCAGCGTGGCGGATTACAAGAAGAATCCGCCTTTGCAGGCACCGGCCACGGGCGAAGCGATTCTGAAAGCAGTGGAAGCGATATCAGCCACTGCTTGATTCACACCCCGAGCCACACACCGCGATACATCACTATACGCGTACTATTTGCCATACCCAACATCCGGATTCAGGACGGACAGTGTCCGTCCTGAAATTCCAGCAACAGTAAAGATTGACTATGTCCACACCAAGCACTACGCAAGCCTACCGCGCCAGCCTGCTGCATTTTACCGATGACCCTCTGCACAATGAGCAGGGCATGCAATGGCATGAAGACGGCCTGCTGGTCATCCAGGACGGCCGCGTCCAGGCGGCGGGCGACTATGCTCAGCTAAAAGCCAGCCTGCCCGCCGACGTCGAAGTTGCGCACTTTCCCGGCAAGATCATCATGCCGGGATTCATCGACAGCCACATCCATTATCCGCAGACCGATATGATCGCGTCGCCAGCGCCGGGGCTGCTGCCATGGCTGGAGAAATACACCTTCCCTACCGAACGCCAGTTCCAGAACCCTGAACATGCGGCCGAAGTCGCGTCTTTTTTTGTCGATGAGCTACTGCGCTGTGGCACTACTACCGCGATGGTGTATTGCAC
>JAYSKH010000407.1:0-5442 GCA_043726505.1 Undibacterium sp.
GGCCCATGTCGGTCAGGCGCTGGCTGGTAACTTCATTAACGTTCTTGTTATCTGCTGCAAACTTTTTCCACCAGATGGACAGGCCCACCACCAGGCCTGCGCGCGCCTTATCCGTCACCCTGGCGATGGCCAGGAAAGAACCGCGCGCATTGAATATGCGTACAGTGTCGCCCTGCTCTATGCTGCGCGCGGCCGCATCCGCCGGATGGATATCCAGATGCGGTTCGCCTTCGGTAGCGCGCAGGCTCTGTACGTTGACAAAGGAAGAATTGAGGAAGTTCCGGGCCGGTGGCGAAATCATCGCCAGCGGATAGTTTTCTGCAAGCGCCGGGTTGCTGGCCACCGATTCATACGGCGGGATATAGGCAGGTAAAGGGTCCAGCCCGTCCCTGTGCATGGCTGCGCTATAAAATTCGCATTTGCCGGAAGGCGTCAGAAAACCGCCGTTGGCAAACGGCGCATCAGCGACCGTGAGCTTGGTCCAGCCGGTTTTTTTTAGCGAGGACCAGTCGAAATGGACAAGGCGCTCGTCATTAGGCTTGACGGCCTTGGCGGCGATTTCATCATCGGTTTCAAAAAAACAGGGATCGGCGTATCCCATTCTCTGTGCAATGAGCCGGAAAATTTCTGTATTCGGCTTGGATTCACCCAATGGCGCAATCGCCGGGTTGTTCGCCATCAGATACAAATGGCCGTAGGCGCCATGAAGATCCGTATGCTCCATCTGCGTTGTCGCGGGCAGCAGGATATCGGCATAATCGGCGCTATCAGTCTGAAAGTGTTCCAGCACGACAGTGAACAGATCCTCGCGCGCGAAGCCGCGCGCCACCACACTGGAGTCAGGCGCCACCGCCACCGGATTGGAGTTGTAAACCACCAGCGCTTCTATCTTGGGGCCGAACTGCGGCGAGCTTTCGCGCAGCAGGTCATCGCCTATCGTGCTCATGTTGATGGTGCGCGGATGTTTCCCTTTGGGGATTAGGTCTGGACGCTGCAGGGCCGCGTTATCCTTCGGGAAGGATTCGGACACCGACAGCTGCACGCCACCGGCTGCATGCCGCCAAGCGCCTGTCAGCGCCGGCAGGCAGGTAATATTGCGCACCGCCATTCCGCCGCCGCGCACCCTTTGCAGCCCGTAATTGAGCCGTATCATCGCCGGTTCGCCGTTTTTACCGGCAGTGCCGTATTCACGCGCCAGCTGTGTCACTTCTTCAGCCGTAATACCGCACACCGTCGCCGTTTTTTCGGGAGTCCATTCCAGTACCCTTTGCTTCAACTGCTCGAAGCCCAGCGTATGCTGAGCGATGTATTCATCGTCGAGCAGGTCTTCTGCAATCAGCACATGCATGATGCCCAGCGCCAGCGCAGCGTCGGTGCCGGGCAATAGCGCAATATGCTGATGGCATTTTTCTGCGGTCAGCGAACGATAAGGATCAATCGCGATCAGCCGCGCGCCCTTGCGTTTGGCTTCCTGCACGCGCACCCACAGGTGCAAGTTGGATGCGATGGGATTGCCGCCCCAGATGATGATCAGCCTGGCGTTTTGCACCTGCTCGGTATCGGTACCGACCTTGGCGCCTATCGTATATTTGTATCCGGTGCCGCCTGCCATCGCACAGATGGTGCGGTCCAGCAGTGAAGCGCCCAGCTTGTGAAAAAAACGCGGCGCCATTGATTCGCCCTGCAGCCAGCCCATCGTGCCTGCATAGCTGTACGGCAGGATGGCCTCTGGATCTCTGGCTGCAATCTCTGTCAGCTTGCCGGCTATCGTATCCAGTGCTTCATCCCAGCTGATGCGCTCAAACCGGCCCTCGCCTTTGCGGCCTACACGTTTTTGCGGAAACAGCAGCCTGTCCTTGTGGTAGGTGCGCTCGGCGTACCGCGCTACCTTCGTGCACAGCACGCCGGCAGTGGTCGGATGTTCCGGATCACCCTTTACTTCGGTGGCAATGCCGTCCTTGACGGTCACATGTAACGCGCAAGTATCGGGGCAATCGTGCGGACACACTGCACGGACGATGGTACTGGTCATATCGGTATCCTAAGACTGCTTCAGCGCGGGCAAACAAAAACCTAACGGTTGCTGACCAGGCGCTGCATGAAGGTTTCGCATTGGGCCAGCTGCTCCAGCGCGACAAACTCGTTGGGCGTGTGCGCCTGCTCGATGCTGCCAGGGCCGCAGATGACGGTAGGGATGCCGGCCCTCTGGAACAGGCCGGCTTCTGTGCCGTAAGAGACGGCACCATTCGGTGCGTTGCCTGCCAGCAGCGCTGCCAGTTGCACGATCTGGTGGTCTTCCTGCATTTGCAGTCCCGGCGCGGACGCCAGCCATTCAAAATCGATGGCGGCAAGCGGTTCCACCTTCTGCATTTCCGGCAGCAGCGTGGCGGCGAAATCCTTGATCTCCTGGTACAGCGTAGCGGCATCCAAATCCGGCAGCGTACGCGCCTCAAACTGAAACTCGCATTCCTTCGGCACGATATTGGTCGCCAGGCCGCCGCGGATCAGGCCGGTCTGCATCGTCGAATAGGGCACAGTATAGGAGTCATCACGCTTTTCAATACGTGCCAGACGGTCGGCAATTTCGCGGATATACACGATGACGCGCGATGCGTATTCAATCGCATTGACGCCATGCGTGGTATAGCTGGAATGCGCTTCGCGCCCGGTAATACAGCAGCGGAAACGGTGCGTGCCTTTGTGCGCAATGATGGGCTGCATCATCGTCGGCTCACCGACGATGCAGCCAGCCGGTTTCAGGCCTATCTCTTCCAGATCCTGGATCAGCCCGCGCACGCCTATGCAGCCTATCTCTTCATCATAGGAAAATGCCAGATGCAGCGGCGCCTGCTGGTCAGCCGCCAAAAACTCGGGTACCTTGGACAGTGCAGTGGCGATGAAGCCCTTCATATCTGCCGAGCCTCGCGCAAACAGCTGGTCTCCCTTTATCGTCATCTTGAAAGGATCGGTATCCCACTTCTGCCCTTCCACCGGCACGACGTCGGTATGCCCTGACAAAATGATTCCCGGTTTTGTGCCTTGCCCCAGCGTCGCAAACAGATTGGCCTTCTGGCCGGTGCTGTCATGCGTCAGGCGGGATTCCACACCGTAGCCTGCCAGATAGTCCCGGATCCAGTGGATCAGTTCCAGGTTGGAGTTGCGGGATACAGTCTGGAAGGAAATCAGCTGCTCCAGTATTTCCAGCACTTTTGACGATGGTCGCGACATAGATTTGCTTTTGGTAAATGATATCGATGGCCCGCCCGTTTATGGGTAGACATAAATTTGCCGGCGCAGAAAGTCTGACAGGCAAAATCTCCAGCCTCTACTATAACTGCGCCTGCATCCTTCTGCTCATCGATTCTTGCTTAACTATATACGTTCAGTGAGGCAACTTGTCCGGCGCACTCCCCAGCCGCAAGCCGGGGTTCAATTGTTCCAGACCCAGCAAGGCCGCTGACTGGTCTGCCGTCGGCGCCACATCCAGCAGATCGCGGTAAGCCTGTGTGACCAGCTCAGCAACCGGCAGGCGCAGACCGGCATCAGCGGCAGCGATCAACACATTGTCCATGTCCTTGGCCTGGCTTTTGACCTGTCCGCCTGGCATGAAATTCCTGTCCAGCATGCGCTGTCCGTGGACTTCCAGGATGCGGCTCTCGGCAAAGCCGCCGCGCAGCGCCGTCCTGACTGCGGCCGGATCAGCGCCGCCAGCCTGCGCCAGCAGCAGCGCTTCCGCAACGATGCTCAGCGTGCCACCGACGATCAACTGATTGCACAGCTTGGCCAGCTGGCCTGAACCTGGTTCGCCAACACGGGTCGGCCGGCCAAAGACGTTCAATATCTGCTCCACCTTGGCGTAGTCATCGGTACTGGCACCCGCCATGACAGCCAAGGTACCCGCTTCCGCGCCCAGCACGCCGCCGGAAACCGGCGCATCCACAAAGCCTATGCCTTTTTCGGCAAGCAGCGCATGGAAGGTCAACGCTTCGGACTGCTTGGTGGAACTCATGTCGATGAAAATGCTGCCCGCAGCGATGGCAGGCATGGCGGCTTCCATGACCTCTGCCACAATATTGCCGGCTTCCAGCATCGTAATGATGACATCGGCAGGCCTGCCTTGATGCCTGACTGCGTCCGCAGGCGAATCTGCAAGCAGTGCCCCCAGCGGCACAAGTTCGGCAGCTTTGCTGATGCTGCGATTCCACACAATAAGCTCATGCCCCGCCTGCAGCAGGCGGCTTGCCATCGGTTTGCCCATCAGTCCGATGCCGAGGAATGCGATACGCTGTTGTGTTGCCATCTTATATTCTCTGTAATGTGCGAAAAAGGGAGGTCGGTAGTCCGCCAGGCTTACCGCCCGCTGTACCATTTTGTCACCAAGGTTTTCATTGGTAAAGATGTGAAAAGCGCATTTGCGATATCATGTCAGCCTTATCGCTCTTTTTATCTAATACTGGATGGGTTTTCGATTATGTTGAACAAAAAAATTCTGGCCGCAGGCGTTGCCTTGTTACTGGTTCAGGCGTCTTCCTTTGCCGCTGATACCTTTTTGGGTGCGAACTCCGTATCCGGTGAATTCGGTACCGGCAATAAATCCAAATTGACACGCCTAGGTCTGCAATACGACTGGGGCACAGAATGGTTCAAGTCCAACGGCACCCACCTCGGCGGCTACTGGGATGCAACCATCGCCCAGTGGCACAACACTGCCTACCAGGGCGTGCAGGGCGCGACACAAAATCTGGTCGATATCGGCCTGACTCCAGTGTTCCGCTTTGAAGCAGACGATAAAAAAGGCTTTTATGGCGAAGCAGCGATCGGCTTCCACCTGATGTCGCATATCTACAATAACAATGGCCGCCCGTTTTCTACGGCGTTCCAGTTCGGCGACCATATCGGCGTCGGTTATGTATTTGCCAGCGGCTGGGATGTGAGCCTGAAGGCGCAGCATTTTTCCAACGGCGCGATCAAGCATCCGAATCCGGGTGCCAATCTGGCCGTGCTGAAAGTGGGCCACTCGTTCTAAGAATTAGAACGGCATCATCCCCCAAGGGCGCTGCGGCGCCCTTTTTTACGTCTGTAGAAATGATGCAGAAAGAAAGCAAGCCTCCGCTGCGGCGCAGGCAAGAAGAAAGCTAAAAGAGAGAAGCTAAAAGGAAGTTAATAGTCAGCGCAAATGGAATGATACGACGCAAGCCGGCCTACAACACGATTGCAGGCAATGACGGTCAGGTAAAGGGGATTGCCTGAGTGGAGCTGAAGAAGCATCTCAAGAAAGCGCTGAAACAGCAATCAGCGGTATGCGAAGAAGTGAAATCAATGATGAGCTAAAACCGATCGTGCAAAGCGTGCGCGCAAAGCAAAAACCCCCTACTCTGTCGAGTAAGGGGTTTTCTAAATAAAAGCCTGACGATAACCTACTTTCACACTGGTTGCAGCACT
>JAYSKH010000408.1:0-6312 GCA_043726505.1 Undibacterium sp.
GAATCTGATCAAGGCAGCAGCGCGTGAAACCGGCTGCGCCGACCTGGAAAACAATTCGCTGAAAGTGATCGCCGACCACATCCGCTGTGCCGGCTTCCTGATCGTCGACGGTATCATTCCCGGCAATGAAGGACGTGGCTACGTGCTGCGCCGCATTACCCGACGCGCGCTGCGCCATGGCCACAAGCTGGGCCAGACCCAGCCGTTCTTCTACAAGCTGGTGGCTGATCTGGTCAAGGAAATGGGTGTTGCCTATCCTGAGCTGGCTGAAGCCGGCGAACGCGTTGCGCAGGTGTTGAAGCAGGAAGAAGAGCGTTTCGGCGAAACGCTGGAACACGGCATGAAAATCCTGGAAGCAGCGCTGGCCAAGGACAGCAAGCAGCTGGACGGCGAGACTGCCTTCACACTGTATGACACCTATGGATTCCCGCTGGATCTGACTGCCGACATTTGCCGCGAACGTAATATCGTGCTGGATGAAGCAGGCTTTGAAGCGGCGATGGAACGCCAGAAGCAGACCGCCCGTGCGGCAGGCAAGTTCAAGATGGCCGCTGGCGTTGAGTACAGCGGAGACAAGACCAAGTTTGTCGGCTATGACAGCCTGAGCCATCAGAGCAAGGTCATCGCCTTGTATGTTGATGGCGCTGCCGTCAATGAAATCAAGGCCGGCCAGCAAGCTATTGTGGTGCTGGATACCACGCCTTTCTACGCAGAATCTGGCGGCCAGTGCGGCGACTCCGGCGTGCTGTCGGTTGAGTCCGGCGCTGTGTTTGAAGTGACGGATACACTGAAGATTCAAGCAGACGTGTTTGGCCACCACGGCGAACTGAAAACTGGTTCGCTGGCAGTCGGCCAGAACGTCAACGCGCAGGTCGCGACTGAAGTGCGTGCACAGACCGTGCGCAACCACTCGGCAACGCATCTGATGCACAAAGCCCTGCGCGAAGTGCTGGGTTCGCACGTAGCGCAAAAAGGCTCACTGGTTGATCCGGAAAAAACCCGTTTCGATTTCAGCCACAATGCGCCGATGACAGCCGATGAAATCCGCAAGGTGGAAGTCATCGTCAACCGCGAAATCCTTGCCAACAATGCGGCACAGGCACAGGTAATGTCGTATGACGATGCAGTCAAGGGCGGCGCGATGGCGTTGTTCGGCGAAAAGTACGGCGATGAAGTGCGGGTACTGGACATCGGCTTCTCGCGCGAACTGTGCGGCGGCACGCACGTGTCGCGCACCGGCGACATCGGCCTGTTCAAGATTGTGGCAGAGGGCGGTGTTGCGGCAGGTATACGCCGCGTCGAAGCCGTCACCGGCGAAGTGGCGCTGGCACTAGTGCAAAACCTGAGCAACCGTGTCAATGAAGCCGCAGCGGCACTGAAGTCGCAACCGGAAGAGTTGACACAGCGCATAGGTCAGGTTCAGGATCATGTTAAATCCCTGGAAAAAGAACTGGCGGCATTAAAATCAAAACTGGCTGCCAACCAGGTGGATGAACTGCTTGCGCAGGCAGTGGATGTCAAGGGCATCAAGGTGCTGGCGGCAACGTTGGAAGGCGCCGATGTCACGGCACTGCGCGAGACCATGGACAAGCTCAAAGATAAACTGAAGACAGCAGCGATCGTTCTGGCAGCAGTGAACGACGGCAAGGTCAGCCTGATCGCGGGTGTGACTGCGGATGCTACGTCCAAGGTTAAAGCCGGCGAGCTGGTTAATTTTGTGGCGCAGCAGGTCGGCGGCAAGGGTGGCGGACGTCCTGACATGGCTCAGGCGGGCGGCACCGATCCTTCCGGCTTGCCCAAAGCGCTGTCTGAAGTCGCAACCTGGATTAGTGAACGCCTATGATTTTTATACGCCGCGCCGAACCGAATGATGCCGCCCAGATCCAACGGGTGTATGCAAGCAGCAATACCTATGCTGGAACTTTGCAATTGCCGCATCCTTCGGTGGAGATGTGGCAGGACAGGCTGAAGCAGGCCGGTCCGAATGACACATTGCTGGTGGCGGTGTATGATGGTGTGCTGGTCGGCACTGCCGGCCTGCATATCGAAGCGGCAGCCAGGCGCCGCCATGTAGCAGCACTGGGTATGGGAATCGCCGATTCCTTTACCGGCCGCGGCATAGGCACTGCACTGCTGGCGGAATTGCTGAGCCTGGCAGACAACTGGCTGAACCTGCTGCGCGTTGAACTAACGGTCTATACCGACAATGCGCACGCACTGCATCTGTATAACAAATTCGGTTTCGAAATTGAAGGAACCATGCGTTCCTATGCGCTGCGTCATGGCGCCTATGTCGATGCCTATGCCATGGCGCGGCTGCATCCCAAGCAGCCCCGCATTCCCGTGACCGGCCGTTAAATCCCATGACTGAATTCAAATTCTGCCCCGCCTGTGCGGCGCCGCTGGTGCTGCGCGAGGACCAGCACGAAGCAGGCAAGCAGCGCCTTGCCTGCCCTGAAGGACACTGGACGCACTGGGACAATCCCTTGCCCGTACTAGCCGCACTGGTGGAGGTGGAAGGGCGTATTCTGCTGGCCCGCAACGCCGCCTGGCCGGAAAAGACATTTGCACTGATTACCGGTTTCATGGAGCGCGGCGAAACGCCGGAGCAAGGCATCGCGCGTGAACTGAAAGAAGAAACCAATCTGGATGCAGAGCAGATTTCGCTGATAGGCGTGTATGAATTTATTCGCAAGAATGAAGTCATCATTGCTTATCATGTGAAAGCGAGTGGAGATATTCGCCTGTCGGAAGAATTGGTCGAGTTCCGTCTGGTTGCGCCCGAAAGGCTGCGCCCCTGGCATGCCGGTACCGGCTATGCAATGGCGGACTGGATGAGGGCCCAGGGACTGGAGCCTGAATTCATGGAGTGGCCTGCGAGCTGAATGCCTGAAGTCAGCGCTTGAAGTTTTACCCTTGCAGTCCCATCTGGTTTATACCGTTCCGGACAGCGGAATCCGCCAGAGAAATAGCGGTAAATCATTGGACGTTTTTTAGTATTCACCAATATTGTGCAAATTTGTTGCTAATAGATTAGCTATGTCCTTTAAGTGTGTTGCGTTGCACCATGTCAGTAAAATTTCCGGTAGAATTGGTGCATCAATTGTTGAGTGAATTAGTTTATTCAATTTGTACCCTGCCATTGGAAACATCATGCAATTCAATAAAGAACTGGACGCGCGTGGACTGAATTGTCCGCTTCCAATTTTGAAAACCAAAAAAGCCCTTGCCGATATGATTACCGGCGAAGTGTTGCGCGTTATCGCAACCGATCCGGGTTCTGTTCGCGATTTCAAGGCCTTCTCCAAGCAGACCGGCAACGAGTTGCTGTCTCATCTGGAAAATAGCCAGGAATACGAATACTTCATCAAGCGTAAATAAGACATTTTTCTTCCTGGGTTTGTGCTCGGGCAGAAAGCGTTTGGTTTGAAAGACAGGTTGCTAAAAAAAGCCCGCAAGCTCTGCTTTGCGGGCTTTTTGTTGCAAAATAGATATTTATTTTCTTCGAAGTAAGGCTTTAGGTGTAGGGCTCTAGCTTCAATGTGGCCTTAATCGAACGATCGTGCTAAATTGTGCGACGAGTTGTCAAATTCGTTTTATAATCGTCGGGGTTTACGTTTACGTCAATGTGCGTGGAAATCGGCGTCCGTAAATGAAATGTACTCTTGAGCTTGAGCCGGCCAGCCATTCGCTGCCTTGCCGCAGTCCTTAGGGTTATTGCGAAATAGGGGGTGCCTTACCATTGTTCCTAAGGCAGGCTTATCCCGCAACATTCTTTTAGATTCACAGATTCAAGCTACACTCAGTCTCAGCAGCTCTGTTCAAGTTTTAGTTTAAAAATATCAGTTTAAAAATATCAGTTTAATAAAGGCAGACCCATGAAAGTCCTGGTACCAGTCAAACGTGTCGTCGATTACAACGTCAAAGTACGCGTCAAATCCGATGGCTCCGGCGTTGATATCGCCAACGTCAAAATGTCGATGAACCCCTTCGATGAAATCGCTGTGGAAGAAGCCATGCGCCTGAAAGAGGCCGGCGTGGTCACGGAAGTGGTCGCCGTATCGTGCGGCGTTGCCCAGTGCCAGGAAACCCTGCGCACGGCGATGGCCATTGGCGCTGACCGCGGCATTCTGGTGGAAAGCGATGCAGAACTGCAGCCGCTGGCAGTCGCCAAATTGCTCAAGGCATTGGCAGATAAAGAGCAGCCGCAACTGATCATTCTCGGCAAGCAGGCAATTGACGATGACTGCAATCAGACCGGCCAGATGCTGGCTGCGTTGCTGGGTTGGCCGCAAGCGACCTTTGCCTCTAAAGTTACCGTTGCAGACGGCAAGGCGACTGTCACACGTGAAGTGGATGGCGGCCTGGAAACACTGTCACTGACTTTGCCTGCAATCGTCACTACCGACCTGCGTCTGAACGAGCCACGTTATGTGACGCTGCCGAACATCATGAAAGCCAAGAAAAAGCAGCTGGACAATGTCAAGCCTGCTGACCTGGGTGTGGATGTCGCTTCCCGCGTCAAAACGCTGAAAGTTGTCGAGCCTCCTAAGCGTTCCGCTGGCATCAAAGTGCCTGACGTGGCAACGCTGGTGTCCAAGCTGAGGAACGAAGCCAAGGTCATCGGCTGATCCGATAGGCAAAGCTCGGGATTTAAAGAATAATTTTTGCGGCAAGCGATTTTTTGCCGCGACTTACAAGTAAATGTGGAAGACATCATGACTACACTCGTCATCGCTGAACACGACAACGCTTCCCTGAAGGGAAGCACCCTGAACACCATCACTGCTGCAGTCCAATGCGGCGGCGATGTCCACGTGCTGGTTGCCGGCCATAACGCTTCCGCTGCGGCGCAGGCTGCTGCCCAGGTGGCAGGCGTTACCAAGGTATTGCTGGCAGACGCTGCGCACTTCGCTGACGGCCTCGCTGAAAACGTCGCTGAACAGGCACTGGCTATCGCTTCCGCGTACAGCCACATCCTGGCTCCTGCAACTGCATATGGTAAAAACATCCTGCCGCGCGTTGCCGCCAAACTGGACGTATCGCAAATTTCTGAAATCACCAAGGTCGATTCACCGGATACTTTCGAACGTCCTATCTACGCTGGCAATGCGATCGCTACCGTGCAATCTACTGACGCGATCAAGGTCATCACCGTGCGCACTACCGGTTTTGATGCTGCTGCAACAGGCGGTTCTGCTGCCGTGGAAAACCTCGCTGCAGTAGCCGATTCCGGCAAGTCTGCTTTCGTGTCACGTGAAGTGGCCAAGTCTGACCGCCCTGAACTGACTGCTGCCAAAATCATCGTATCCGGTGGCCGCGGCATGGGTTCTGGCGACAACTTCAAGCTGCTGGAACCTCTGGCCGACAAGCTGGGCGCGGCAATGGGCGCATCACGCGCTGCCGTAGATGCGGGCTTCGTGCCGAATGACTGGCAAGTTGGCCAGACCGGCAAGATCGTGGCGCCGCAGCTGTATATCGCCGTCGGCATTTCCGGCGCGATCCAGCATCTGGCGGGCATGAAGGATTCCAAGACTATCGTCGCCATCAATAAAGATCCTGAAGCGCCGATTTTCTCGGTGGCGGATTACGGCATCGTTGGCGATCTGTTTGAAATCGTTCCGCAACTGGTTGCTGAACTGGGTTAATAAAAAATTGGCGGAGCCGTGCGCTTGCATTGGTGCATAGGCATGTGTTTCGCTGCAGCTACAGGGACAGGTAACGGGTTTGAAATGATCGAGCCTCAGCCTGTCCTTTTCTTTTGGAGACATGGAGTAAAAATATGAGCTACGTCGCCCCGTTGAAAGACATGTTGTTCGTGATGAACGAACTGGCCGGCCTGTCAGCCGTCAATGCCTTGCCTGGCTGTGAAGATGCAACCCCGGAAACCGTGGAAGCGGTGCTGGAAGAAAATGCTAAGTTCACCGGCGAAGTAGTGGCCCCGCTCAACTGGGCCGGCGACCAGTCTCCCAGCTACTGGAAGGACGGCAGCGTCTTCACCACCAAGGGCTTTAAAGAAGCCTTCAAGATGTACGGCGAAGCAGGCTGGCAGGGTGTGCAGCATCCGACAGAATTCGGCGGCCAGGGCTTACCCAAGCTGGTGGCGACACCGTGCATAGAAATGCTGAACTCAGCCAACCTGTCTTTTGCGCTATGCCCGCTGCTGACGGATGGCGCGATTGAGGCGCTGCTGACGGCCGGTAGTGACGAGCAAAAAGCCATCTACCTGGAAAACCTGATTACAGGCAAATGGACAGGCACGATGAACCTGACTGAGCCGCAGGCGGGCTCCGACCTGGCCATGGTGCGCAC
>JAYSKH010000409.1:0-1874 GCA_043726505.1 Undibacterium sp.
TACAGCGAGATGTCGACATCCAGTATGTCCTTGAGCCTTGCAGGGTCGATGCCGTCTATCACCAGCCGCAAGCCCTTGGCAATGAAAGGATCCTTGGAAGATTCCATGTAGCGCTCCAGGCTCAGGAAACCCTCGCGGCGCGCAACACTGCTCCAGATCATGGCATCCTGTATCGTCTTCTTGGTATTGTCTTCCGGCGCAGAAAATATCCAGCGCAGCATCTTCACGCCGCGGATGAACACCGGCATCCGGCTTTGCAGCATGACGGCGCCTATGGTCGCCACAACGACGATGACAAAGGCAGCCGGCTGGACCAGTGAAGAAATGCGGCCGCCTTCCAGCACCTGGCCGAACAGGATGCCAATGGCGACAAGTAAGAGCCCTGCTACGCTAGACCAGTCCACGCTCTGTCCCTTAAAGATGCCCTGAGTCGGGCTACTGCCTGGCTATGGAGTTGCGATACGCGGGATTCGGAAACCCCCATGACCGCGCCTATTTCTTTCAGATTCAATTCCTGTTCGTAATACAGGCCCATCAGCAGTTTCTCTCGCTCCGGCAGGCTGTCGATCGCATTGATGACAGCATCGCGGAAGTCGCCATGGAGCAGGTCCTGCAAAGGGTCACCCGACTGGTCTGACGTATAGTGGTCGAGAAAATGCTCCTTGGTGTCGGCATCGTGAAAATCCTCATAGTAGACCAGCTGATGGCCGCCGCTATCTCCCAGCATATCCTGATAATCGCCCAGCGAGAGCTTGAGCTGCTTGGCCACCTCGGTTTCCAGCGGCGGCCGGCCCAGCTTCTGCTGCAAGGCATTCATGGCGTTTTCTATCTTGCGCATATTCTGGCGCACGCCGCGCGGCAGCCAGTCGCTGCTACGCAACTCGTCCAGCATGGCGCCCCGTATCCGCTGTATTGCATAGGTTTCAAACTGGGCGCCATGGTTGTCTTCATAGCGGTTGATCGCATCAAGCAGGCCTATCATGCCGGCCTGCACCAGATCATCCACCTCTACGCTGGGCGGCAGTCTGGCTTTTAACTGGTAAGCGAGCCGCTTGACCAGTGGAGCATGCTCCGTAAGTAAGAAATTTTTATCCGATTTTCCGCTAGCGGTGTACATATGTCATCACGTTCCGAGACGAACACCTATCTCTGGCAATCCCTGCAAACTTAAAGTCGAACGGGCGGTCAGCGCTATCTGCTCTGCCAGCTTGTAAAAAGCCAGCGATGCACCTGCGAGCGGAAAAGCGTCGATGACGGACCTTCCCAAATGCGCTGCCTTTTTCATATGCTCGTCTTCGGGCACATATCCCACAAAATGCAAAGGCACCGCCAGATATCTGCTGGCGGCCTGCGCCATATTGGTATACACCAATTTTGCTTCTTTTTCTGTCGCTCCGGAAACGATGATCCCGTATGAGCGCCTGCCTATCCGACTGTTCACGCGCTTGATCAGGCCATAGGCTGTTTTAATTGTTGCTGGATTTGCCGATACCTGCATTACGACCTCACTTTCATCCAGGGATGCAAGAGGAAATGCGTCATTGATGTCGATTTCGCTATCGACAATCACCAAGTCCGAGCGATTCACCGCGATATCGAATACCCGCGACAGGCGCCGGGCATTTTCGCTAGGAATACTGGACGATACTGGAGCATATTTTGCTAGCATTGCCACAGATAGTCCAGAAGACACTATTTTAATCGCGTCTTGCATTGTACGCTGTTGTCTGGCAACGTCCAACAGCGACTGGTCCGGATTTGCATTTAACCACGCCCCTATGCTGTCGGAAGATGCACGCGCATCGACCATCAGGATGTTTTTACCCTGGCGTGCCAGGGATACTCCCAGGTTAACCAGCATGCCGCTCTTTTCA
>JAYSKH010000410.1:0-7089 GCA_043726505.1 Undibacterium sp.
CCTCATCAAAGATGACAGTGTTCGCGGACGGAAGCAATTCTGCCACGCCGGTGTCTTTCAGTGCCACGTCGGCAAAGAACAGATGGTGGTTGACGACAACGACATCGGCTTGCTGCGCTTCCTTGCGCGCCTTCATCACGAAGCAGTCCTGGTAGTACTGGCACTCAGCGCCCATGCAGTTGTCGCGCGTGGACGTCACCAGGTTCCATACCGGCGCCGTTTCGGGGACGCGCGCCAGTTCAGCCTTGTCGCCGCTGCTGGTGGTTTTCATGAAGCGGGAAATATCGCGCAGGTAGCCCACATCCTGCGGTGAACTCAGGCGGCCGTTCTGCAACGTGCGCTCCAGATGGAAGTGACACAGGTAGTTGGCGCGGCCCTTCAGCAGCGCCACCGATACCGGCGCATTCAGCACCTTTTTGATGGTCGGGATATCGCGCAGAAACAGCTGGTCCTGCAAGTTCTTGGTGCCGGTGGACACGATGACCTTGCCGCCCCACAGCAGCGCTGGCGTCAGGTATGCATAGGTCTTGCCTGTGCCGGTGCCGGCCTCTGCCAGCAAGGTGGTCTGCCCGGCAATGGCGCCGGCAATGGCCTTGGCCATTTCTGTCTGGGCTTGGCGCGACTTGTAGCCCTTGATCGACGCGCTCAATACGCCCGTTGGCCCGAAAATCTGTTCGACTTCGCCGTCGTACTTGCCGACGGCGGTCGACTCTGGTGTGGATTCACTCAAAATATGTTGCTAGTAAAATAAAAACAGGAATAAAAACGGAAATAAGACAAAAAAAAGTCAGTTAAACCAAAGTAGGATGTGCGGCAGCTGCTCACGCGGGAACATCCGGCATCATTTGCATTTTTAACAAGGTGATATGATCTTTCAGCTGCAACTTGCGCTTCTTGAGTCTGCGCAGTTGCAATTCATCGTGATGCTGATCCTTGATAAGTGTCTCGATAACGACATCGAGATCGCGATGTTCAACTTCCAATTCAATAATGCGTTGCTGTATTTCTTCTGGGTGGCTCATAGTCATCAGGTTACAGTAAAATGAAATTTAATTAGAGCGACTGCATTAATTGAATTAAAGTGCTGCTTAATTGCAAAAGTTTTCACTTAGATATTAATTAAGCACCATTTTCGAAATTCATATGTTGATTCAGCAAAAACAAATGCATCCTATAGTTTAATCTACCAAGACGTATGAGCCAATATAAGATCGAAGCAGGCACCGGACAACATATCGGTGACAGGAAAGAACAACAGGACCGCGTGGGCCTGTTCGCAGCCCCGCACGCGCCAGGCTATATGATGGCCGTGCTGGCGGACGGCATGGGCGGCAAGAGCGGTGGCGCGATGGCTGCAGAACAGGTCATCCGCACAGCCAAGCATCTGTTTGATGAATTCTCTGCCGGCAATGACGTCAAGGCATTGCTGGAAAATATCGTTACTGAAGCGCACACGGTTATCAAACTGACTGGCGTGTCCGCCGAAAAAGAACCGCACAGCACTTTTGTCGCACTCATCATCACGCCGCAAAAGCAGGCCATCTGGGCGCATGCCGGAGACTCGCGCCTGTACCGCTTCAGCGGCCCCAATTTTGCCGACAGGACGATCGACCATTCCTATGTGGAAAAGCTGGTCAGCGAAGGAAAGATCACGTCTGACGAAGCCAAGACCCACCGCATGTCCAATATCCTGGTCAACGTACTGGGCTCCAGCACTACGCCTCCCTACATCACCTTCGGCCAGCATGACGACCTGAAGTCCGGCGACTCTTTCCTGCTGTGCTCTGACGGCCTGTGGCATTATTTTACCGATGTAGAACTGTCGGTCGCGATTGCTGCCAATACACCTCGCCAGGCGTCCGAACTGCTGATCCGCAAGGCACGCGAGCGTGGAACAGACCACGGCGACAATTGCACTTTTGCGATCGTCAAACTGGTGACGCCACCTGCGGAAGTGAAGAACTATGTCGTGGAAAAAATGCGAAGGGCCGTATAAGCCTGTTCAGTAATCCAATAGCCAATGACGCCGGCGACCCGGTGCCACAAACATAAAGGGGAGGTTCTACCTCCCCTTCTACTTTGCAGCCTCTGTTATTTCTTTTTTACTGACCCAACACTCACTTGCGGTTCTTACTTGCTGCTATTTACCGCGGCTCATCATCAGCACCTGATTGGCCTTGCGGTCAGCATTGACCTTTTGCACTGCCGGCCTTTCAGCCAGCATCTTTGTATATTCCTTGATTGGCAGATCCGCCAGCATATCTTCGCCGTACACGATCTTGGTCGCCATGCCCACCAGCGGCAAATGCGCCAGCGCGACGCAGTCGGCCATCGTAAACTCACTGCCGCCTATATACGGCGAAAATTTGACGAAGCGGGCAAATGCCTTGGTATTTCTGCGCAACAGCTTCTCCGCTCTCGCCTTTACTTCGTCGGACACGGTGCCGCCAAAGAATGCCTGCGGATACAGTTCACGCGCAACCAGCTCCAGATGCAGCTCCATGAACGTGATCAGCTCGCGGATTTTTGCCGCGGCAATTGGGTCTGCAGGAAACAGCGGATGTTCGGGAAAGCGGGACTCGATGTAATCGACAATCACCTGCGATTCGATCAGCACGCCATCCGCAGTTTCCAGATAAGGTACCTTGCCTAGTGGAGATTTTTCCAGTAGTGCCGGCGAGCGGTCGGTCCAGACCAGCTCCTCATCAAACGCCAGCCCCTTTTCCAGCATCGCCAGCTTGACCTTGTTGTAATAATTGCTGGATGAAAAACCGCATAACCTGATCATTATTGTCTCCCGCGACTGTTTTTATAAGAATGCATTTATCCGGGCCAAGCCGGTGGCGGCGCTCCGGCCGCTTATTTATTGCCTGAACCGCTTTTAGGGAAATCGATGACTTCAAAATCAATGGAATTGAAATCGGTCTTATCCTCTTCCGGCCTGTTCAATGTTGCCACGTCCGGTATCGTCACCGCATCATCTTCGGCGACCCATTTACCGCCAAAACCGCCTTGCGATTTTGCCCGTTCCAGCTCATTGGCAATTGCGATCAGCAGCAGGATGTCGCGATAGACCGGCAACTCAAAGCCCATACGCTTGCCATCCCTGTCGTCCACCAGCAGGCTTTGCAGGAAAGGCAGAATATCGTTGGTATCCCACATGCCGCAGATCTTGGCCATCAGGTGTTCAAAATCTTCCAGCTGGCGGGCGACAGAATCGGCCGGATCAACCTCAAAGTCAGGAATATTGGCGTTGAATATCAGCACGAACCTGTCACGCATCTCGTCGTACTTTTCCTTGTTCTTCGTGACGCGGTACAAGTCCAGCAGATACAGCCAGGGCACCGGTGAGTCCGGCGCCTCGAGAGCACCTTGCGGCTCCAGTATCTCGATCGCCCTTTGAGGATCGTTGACCGACATCCAGAATTCCGCTTCTTGCGTCACATCGGATATTTCTTCCACCTTCATTGAGCTGCCCTTGGCCGCAAAGAAATTGAAGGTGCTGCTGTTGGTATCCTCCAGCGAAGGCAGGCTGCTCCGCAAGGGCGCTGCCGACGCCGACTTTACCGGTGCGGATGTGTTTTTGGCCAGGGCACCGGCAGTGGAATTTTCTGCAGTTGCCGGGGCGCCCTTGTCCTGCAGGAATGCAGGGATCGATGCTTCCGCAGCCTGGCCCGGCACCGTCGTGGGATTCTGGTAAGAAGCCTGCACGCTGTTGACAATCTCTTCGACGCTCATCTTACGGTCGGTATCCGCTTTGTCTGTGTGCTGTTCTGCCCAGGCAAACTCATTCCTCTTCGTCAGGCGGCGTAGTTGAAGCAGCAGCACGACGATGGCGATCAGCCCCAGCAGCAGCAAGCCTGCCAGCGCCACAATCCAGTTGCGTGAGAAACTGCTTTCCCTCATCGCTTCCAGTTCAGCCCTGTTCGCCTGTTCCTGGCGTTTCATCTGGCCGACTTCCATCTGTAGCGCCTGCAGCTTCTGCTGCCCCGCTTTGACTTGGTCGCCACTTGCTTTTTCCGGATTTTCGCCACGCAACAGCGCCGCCAGCTCGGCCTGTGCAAGCCGCAATTCAGCCATATTCTGCTGCTGATCGGCAGTAGCAGAATGTTCGGTCAAGGTATCGCTGAGACGCAGTCCCTGTTGCGGTATGACTTCGGCATCGTCCGACAGCTTTAGCACGTCTTTCGGCGCCTTGGCTGACTTGGCGGGTACGGCGTCTTTCGGAACTTTCGCTACCCTGACCCTGGCTGGCAACTCATCTGGATTCAGGCGCGGAACCGGAGAAGCAGAATTGGTCACCGCAGAGGGACGCTTGGCGCCAGCGCGCCTGGAAGCTGTTGTGGATGCAGTCGTGGCAGGCACTGCGGCCGATCCCGTGCTGTCTGTATCAGGCTGCGCAAGAGGCAGTTCGGCGCGCGAAGGCGCGCCGGCAAACATCGGAGGATCCAGCAGGATCATGAATTCACGGTGGATCTGCGCATCGCAGGCAACGTCCACCACCACTTTGACGGCGGGTTCCTGCACGCTTTGCCGGGTTGTCAGCGTAATCAGTCTGGAGGCGCCGGTTGAAGCCAACGTCACGACGGCGTTTGACAGCATGCCGCCGTCGGCGGTTTCTATCCTGGCCTTGATGCAGGACTGCGCTACGTCATTCTGTACGCCCAGCAGAGTAAGGCTGGCTTTCAGTTGCTGTCCCAGCGCCGATTGGACGCGAAGCTCCCCCAATCCAAGCGCCTGCGCCGATGAGGCTGAACACAATGCGAGGACGGAAATGAAAACCGAATTTAGATATGGGCGACTGATTCGAAAAAAAATAATGATGTCCTTGTCAGTGGTTGATCAGATCCACAATTTCTGAACATGTCTGTATTACGGCAATCTTACTTGCTTTATAACAAACACAAAAGACAATACCCCGAAAAATTAAATTTATCTGTGTGAATTTCAACATATTTATCAATTCGGAAGAGCAATAAATTTCCATGCAGAAATTAACTGTGACGTCACGCAGTTTTAACGTTCCATGGGCCTGTTTTTCCGAGTGCCGGATGGCATGTCATAAAGCTATTTTTTTGAATGCGCGTCCAGTATTTTTTTCGCAATTCCACGCAAAATATTGACCTCTTCCTGCTCCAGCTGCGTGCGGGAAAAGAGGCGTTTTAAACGCGGCATCAATTTTTTCGGATTGTCGGGATCAAGAAAATCAATCGCCACCAGCGCCTGCTCCAGATGCGCATACATGCCGTCAATGTCGCTCAGCGATGCCGCCACGCCGTGAAAGCCGATATCAGTCGCCGGCCGCTGGTCGCCGAGTTCGGCGACGCGGCATTCATACGCCAGCAATTGCACCGCCTGCGCAAGGTTCAGCGAAGAATAATCGGGGTTGGCAGGGATATTGATCAGCGCATTGCAGTTGACGACGATTTCGTTGGGTAAGCCATAACGCTCGTTGCCGAACACCAGCGCCACCGGCTGGCTTTGCTCTTTTGCCAAGTTAAAGGCCATTTCCCTGGGCATGAACACCGGCGGCGAAAACTCACGCAGCCTGGCGCTGACGGCTGCGACAAAATGGCAACCGGCCAGCGCTTCATCAATGGAGCCGACAATACGGGCCGATGCAAGGATATCCTGCGCGCCGCTGGCAAAAGCCACAGCCTCGGGGTTGGTCAGCGCATCGGAAAAACGTGGCTTGACCAGCACCAGCTCGGCAAACCCCATCGTTTTCATCGCCCGGGCGACTGCCCCAATGTTGCCGGGATGGCTGGTTTCCACCAGCACAAAACGCAGGCGTTTGAAAAGAGAAGTGTCGGTTTGGGGCAAGTTCATTTAAAATAGCGCTATTACGCGTTGATTTGTTTAGGTATTTTAGCCGCAGCAAATTAATGCAACGCTCTTTAATTCATTTTTGTGCGGTACTGGATTGCCTCCAGACGATGTCTCATTGATATCGCTGGAAGCAGGACTGCCGCCATTTTAACGGAAACCTCTATGCACCCAATGCTCAATACGGCTATCAAGGCCGCTCGCCGTGGCGCGACTATCATCAATCGCGCGTCATTCGACCTGGATCGTGTCAAAGTCAGCGAAAAACAATTTAATGATTTTGTCACTGAAGTTGATCAAGCCGCAGAAGCAGCGATCATAGAGGTTCTGACCACCGCCTACCCCGACCACGCCATTCTGGCCGAAGAGTCCGGCGCCTCCGCCAACCTGCATGATGACAACGAAAATGTCTGGGTCATTGACCCGCTGGACGGCACAACCAATTTCATCCACGGTTTTCCGCAATACTGCGTATCGATAGCATTGCAACAACGCGGCATCATCACGCAAGCCGTCGTATATGACCCAACCCGCAATGAAATGTTCACTGCCAGCAAAGGTGCAGGCGCTTTCCTGAACGACAAGCGCATCCGCGTCACCAAGATCGACAGGATCGCCGACGCGCTGATCGGTACCGGTTTCCCGTCCCGCGACCTGTCCGGGCTGGATGAATATATGGAAATGTTCAAGATCATGACCGGCAAATGCCAGGGCCTGCGCCGTCCGGGCGCCGCAGCGCTGGATCTGGCCTACGTGGCCATGGGCCGCCTGGACGGTTATTTTGAAAAAGGCCTGAAGCCCTGGGATATCGCAGCCGGTTCGCTGCTGATTACCGAAGCCGGCGGCATCGTGGGCAATTTTTCCGGCGATTCCGACTATCTTTATAAAGGCGATGTACTGGCAGGCACACCAAAAGTGTTTGCCCAAATGGTTGCGGCCTTACAGCCTTTTGCAGCAAAACCCTCCCAGCTATAAGAAAAGGGAGCAGCCCGGCTCACCTGGCACACTCTCCCACTTGAAGCATCCTGGAATATCGGCGGCAGCGCCGCGGATATTCGGCAAAGTAGAAAAATACGCGGCGACGCTGATGCACCGCCGCGCATTCGGATTAAATTAGAAATAGATTATGTCATTCACAGAACTCGGCCTGTCCGATCCTATCGTTCGCGCAGTCACCGAACAAGGCTATACGACCCCTACCCCTATTCAGAAGCAGGCGATACCGGCAGTCCTCAGCGGCGGCGACCTGCTGGCCGGCGCGCA
>JAYSKH010000411.1:0-14739 GCA_043726505.1 Undibacterium sp.
GCATGCTGTTTGGCGTCAGCATGACGAGCGCGGTATCGGCCGGCGTCATCATGGCGGCGATTCCGGCGGCAGTGGCCGTGCTGAGCTGGATATTCCTGCGCGAACAGATTCCTTTACGCGTATGGGGGGCCGTCGCCTGTGCGATGGCCGGCATAGGCCTGCTGGCGTGGTCCAACTCAGGCGCGGCGCATGCAGTGCAAAGCAACGCGGGCGACAAGGCCTGGCTGGGGAATCTGCTGGTATTTTGCGCAGTGCTGTGTGAAGCCGCGTATGCGGTGATCGGCAAAAAACTGAGCGGGGTGCTGAGTCCGCGCCGCATCAGTTCGCTGATCAATCTATGGGGTTTCCTGCTGATGACGCCGATGGGCATCTACTGGGCTTTGAGGTTTGATTTCTCGTCGGTGCACGGCGGCTCGTGGCTGCTGCTGATCTTTTATTCGCTGGCGGCCAGCGTGTGGACAGTGTGGCTGTGGATGACCGGGCTGAAAGGTGTGCCGGCCAATCTGGCAGGCATTTTCACCGTGATGCTGCCGATATCAGCCACACTGGTGGGCGTGCTGGTGCTGGGAGAGAAACTGTCTGGCATGCAACTGGTCGCATTTGCGATTGCCACGGTGGGCGTGTTGCTGGCAACGCTGCCCAGCAGGCAGACACTGAAAAGGCGCTATACAGACGGCTGACCAGATGGCCTTATATGCTGGCGTGATAGCGCAAATGCCTAGCCCGCCTTAGCTCTGGCTTCTCCAAACCACGTAACGCCCAGCAAACCCAGCGGGTCCATCAACCTTTGCAGCTCACCGGCTAGTTGTTGCGCCGCTGACGACGTATACCGGTGGTAATACGTCTGGTTGTAGGGGCCGACGCCATGCTCGGCGCTAAAACTGCCTTTATATTTTTTTACCACCAGATCATAGATGGCATCCCTTACGCTGCCAACTACATCGGCATCATAAGCCTGCACTGTATCCGCAGGCCACACCATATTAAAATGAACGCCGCCATCACCCCAGTGGCCAAAATCCATGACCTTCAGCCAAGGATAAAGTCTGCCGACAAGCTCCAGTGCTTCGGTACGGAACGGCGCCAGCGCAGAGCGCGGCATGGAGATATCAAAGGCAATGACCTTGCCCTCCTGTCGCACCGCTTCGCTGATGGCGTGGCGTATGCGCCACAGATCCTGGCCACGGCCGATGACGGCATTTTCAACGATGCCGCCGAATAGCTTTTCCAGGCTGGCGGAAAGCGCCTGCTCCAGCGGCAAACCCAGGGATTCAGGCCCGGCCGCGCTGGAGAGTTCTATCAGCACGCAATAGTCGGGCACCGCTTCGGGTGCAAAGGGATTGCCTATCGCGGGAATGTGGCGCACAACGGCGTCCAGCGCAGCACCTGAAATGCCTTCAAATGCAGCCAGATATTCGGGAAAGTCTTGCTCCAGCGCCTGCAATAGCTGCAACACCGCGGCCTGGTCGCGCGGTACGACCAATGCAGTGGCAGTTTGCCGTGGCACGCGGTGCACCTGCAGAACAGCTTGCGTGACGACGCCATACGCGCCGCTGCTGCCGACAAATAACTGCTTAAGGTCTGGCCCTGTATTATTTTTACGCAGCGCATGGCGCATGTCCAGCACTTCGCCCGGAGGGTCCATCAGCACCGCCTGCAAACCCAGCAGGTTGTGGCGGACGTCGCCATATTTGATCAGCCGCGCGCCGCCGGTATTAGCCGCAATCATGCCGCCTATGCTGGGATTGGCGCCCAGGTCTATGGGGAAAAACAGCCCATGCGGCTCTAACGCATCATTCAGTTCCTGCAAGCTGACGCCGGCATCAACGGTAACGGAGCGGTTGGCGGCATCAACGATGATGGTGTTTCTGAGCCGTTCCATGCTCAGTACCAGCAGCCTGCCACTGGCATCCGGCGTGCTGGCGGCAACCAGCCCCGTGTTGGCCCCCTGCAGCACCAGCGGCAGCTTATGCCGCGCGCAGTATCTGACGATGCCGGTAACCTGCGCTGTATCGGTCGGCCGCAATACTGCCAGCGCCCGCCCTGCTCCATAGCGCGCGCCGGTGGCGTAGTGCGAACATTCTTCAGCGTCCGCCAGCAGCCCACGCTCATCGACCAGCGCGGCCAAGGCAAAAAGGTGGGTGTCGCGCCCGGTTTCAGTGCTACTGGATGGTGATGTACCGTCGCGCATGGTCAAGAGTTTGCCGTCATTTTAAAGATGCCTTGAGCGTTGCCAGTATCAAAATTCAGGTCCAGTTTTTCAACGCCTGCCTCGTCGGTATAGCGGTCACGGGTGATGAATTCGTAAAAGGAACCCGGAACGGTGCGCTCTACGATGCCGTCGTCCACCGCAAACTGCCTTTGCACGCTGTCTGCCCTAAAGGCCGTCTGCCTGACACGGCCGCTGCCGGAAATTTCTACTGTAGGTTTGATGGGCCGCCCCAGCCCCCTTTGCTGTTCTGCTGTTGCATGCACGTCTGGCACGCGGTCGGTTGCATGGTTGAAGGCATTGCCTTCTGTGGCGATCCAGGCCATCTCGGCGGATTCCGCCAGTAAGGCCTCGTAATCCACTAGGCTGGGCGCCGTATGCTGGCGTCCAAAGCAGCCAAGCAGCACCGGCAGCAATTCCGCCGCTTGCTGCATATCCAGGCTACCGTCACGTTCCAGCTCATTTAGCAGGGTCAATGCCGCCGGTGTCAGCGGATCTACTGAATTGCCGAGCACACGCGTCACCGCCTGCTGGAAATCACGGCTGAATCGCTCTGGATGCAGTTCGCTGACGAAGAACTGCGAGATATTTTCTGCGTCATCGATGTGCGCGTAGGAGCGTCCAGTCATTTTCAGCTTATCCAGCGGATAGTGACCATTCAAGCGATAACCCAGCGGCTTCAGGATACGGGTCAACGCAGTTTCGCCCGGCGGCAGCGCACCTATGCCGAACCAGCGCACAGTACGCAGCGCGCCATGATCCAGGAACACCTTACCGTTGCAAGCGGCCACGTCCAACGTGTACGCCTTGCCAGTGGGAACGCGCTGCAGGATACCGTCGAACAACAGCATATTCAACACCTGCGCCAGCTCCGAACGGGACACCCTGCCCTCTTCCCACATCCTGAACTTTGCAGATATATGCAGTAAACTCACTAATTCAGCGGTCTTGCTGCTTCCGACCTGGGTATTCAACAGTATATGGATATTGGAATTCATGATTTTTTGGCTATTCTCTCCCTAGAGAGATGATTTCGATGTAACTGAGCATTTATTGTGGACTATCGCTTTTTTGCCTGCAAACGATATAAACTCATTACTTGGTGAATTTTAAGAACCAACTATCCATCAGCTGAATATGCGAAAAAGAATTCCGAGTCTGAATGCGCTGACCATCTTTGAGGCTGCGGCCCGCCAGCAAAGCTTTACCCGCGCGGCGGACGAGCTTGCACTAACACAGAGCGCGGTATGCCGACAGATTGCCGGCCTGGAGCAGTATCTGGGCCTGCCGCTGTTTGCGCGCATCAAGAAACGCGTGGTGCTTACGCCTGCAGGCCGCCAGTATGCGGAGCGGATACGCGTGCACATCGACAGGATAGAAAGAGATACGCTGGAACTGATGGCGCAGCAGGATGGAGGCGGCGTACTGGAACTGGCCGTGGTGCCTACTTTTGCCACGCAATGGCTGATTCCGCGGCTGGCAGAGTTCAACCGGCTGAGGCCGGATATCACGGTCAACATGCACACCCGGACTGATGCCTTCCTGTTTTCAGAATCAAGCTTTCATGCGGCTATTCACTTCGGCAGCGTGGCGTGGCCAGGAACCCAGGGGCACTTCCTGTTAGGCGAAGGAGATACGATGCCGGTGTGTAGTCCCGGCTTGCTGGCGCAGATCAGCAAAACGGTGCGCGGCAAGAAAACTGCGCCCAGCATCAAGGACATTGCAGGACTTCCCTTGCTGCATCTGACAACCCGGCTCAATGACTGGCGCGCCTGGTTTGAAATGCATGACTACCGTAATGACGTTCCTGCCGTTAAAGGCGCGCGCTATGAACTGTTCACGATGCTGGTCAGCGCCGCCGAGGCTGGACTGGGCGTGGCGCTGATTCCGCGCTTCATGGTACAGGCTGCACTTGATGCGGGCACGCTGGTCAATCCCATTGATCTGAGCCTGCCCAATACCGCCGGCTACCATCTGGCCTACCCTGAAGAGCATGCAAGCTTTGCGCCTCTGGCAGCCTTCAGAGAATGGCTGCTGACGATAGTGGCAGCAGCCGAGGTGTAGCGCTGGAGTTAAGCGAGCTTACCGGCTACCGGCGCGCTGACAGCTTTGACACCCGCCAGCAAGGAAAGCCCACTCAGCACCAGCAAACCCGTCAGCAGGTAAAGCGCGCCATCCATGCTACCGGTTTGCATCTTGATCTGGCCTATGACCCAGGGGCTGACGATGCCGCTAGTAATGCCGACGCTGCTGATGAGTGCGATGCCGCCAGCTGCCGCATTACCCGACAGATAGCTAGGTGGCACAGCCCAGAAAATGGGTAGTGCAGAAAAAATCAGCACGGTCGCCACCGACAGGATCAGCAACATCAAAAACAGGCTGGGCAGGTGCAGCGTCAATAGCAACATCGCGACAGCGCCGCCTATAGTACAGAAAGCAAAATGCCGGCGCCGTTCCGCCTTGCGGTCTGAGCGACGCGCGATGAGTATGACGCCGATGGCGCCTACCGCATTCGGTATCACGGAATACAGGCTGATTTCAACGACATCTTTGACGCCGAAATCCTTGATCATCAGCGGCATCCAGAAACTCAACGTCAGCGACGCGCAGGTCAACGCAAAATAAATGAAAGCAAACAGATAAACCTTGGGATTGCGCAGCGCAGCGGCAAACGAATGATTGGATTGGCCGGCTTCTCCACGGCTTTCTGCGCCGAGGCTGGCTTGCAGCTGGGATTTTTCGCCGCCGCTGAGCCATGCAGCGTCGGATGGTTTATTGTCCAGATAAAAATGGGCAATCACGGCCAGCACGATGGCAGGCGCGCCTTCTATGGCAAACATCCACTGCCAGCCGTACATGCCTGCAACACCGGCCATGTCGCGCATGATCCAGCCTGACACCAGGCCGCCCAGCACCCCGGCAATCGCAACGCCGGCGAAGAAGATGGACATGACAGCAGCGCGGCGCGTTGCCGGATACCAGTAGGTCAGGTACAGCACAATGCCGGGAAAGAAGCCTGCTTCAAATACACCCAGCATGAAACGCAGCGCATAAAACTGCAACGGCGAAGATACCAGCATCATGCCTACCGAAGCAATCCCCCATAACGACATGATGCGCACAAAAGTCTTGCGTGCGCCAAACTTGGCCAGCAGCAGATTGCTGGGCACTTCGCAGAGCACATAGCCGATATAAAATACCGCAGCGCCCATGCCGTACATGGCATCGCTAAAGCCGAGGTCGTGCTTCATCTGTAGTTGGGCAAAGCCGATATTGATGCGGTCCAGAAAGGACACCACATAACAGAGGAACAGGAAGGGGATGATGCGCCAGGAAACCTTGCGGTATAACTTGTCGGCATCGGCGGTACCAGTGAAAGGAATCTGGCCGACATGGTCGGACTCAGGCGGTGCTACGAAGGTGCTGCTCATAATTGTCTCTCTCCAGTGGATAACTGCGGAACCATTCCGGCAGCGAAGGGATGGCATCTGCGTGCCTTGCGGGATTTTTTGAAAAAAGCGTCCCCGGCGCTGGCCCAGGGGCAGCGCTCTTGTTGTTGACTATCTGTTGCTGTATAGCTGGATGTTTGGGCGGCTCAGTAGCGTGCTATTGCTCACTGCCTCACGGGGCTACCCCACGGGACCCGGAGAGTTTGCACTCGACTCCCGCGCGAGTTCCATCGCTTCACGCAAGGTATCGTAATCTCCGATATGGTTGGCCAGCAGCAGGATCAGCTGCGCATTGGCGGACTGGCTCTGCGCATCGTCCAGCCCTTGGTGCATTTCTATCAGTGCTTCATAAAAATCGTCCGGCCGCGTCAGGTTGGCCTGTGTATTGAGTGCCATGCTGTGCTCCTGCTAGGATAAGGAAGGCATGCCAAGCGCGCGCTGTAACGCTGCCTGCATGCGGGTTCGGTCCACATTACGCCAGCGCGCTGCCACATGCTGGTCCGGCCGGATAAGGTAACAGGTGCCGGGCGCAGCATCATAGCGCCTGGCAGCAATACCCTCTGTATCATGTAGCAATCTGACACCGGCAAATGA
Source organism: Undibacterium sp. (assembly GCA_043726505.1). Classification (GTDB taxonomy): domain Bacteria; phylum Pseudomonadota; class Gammaproteobacteria; order Burkholderiales; family Burkholderiaceae_D; genus Undibacterium. Next base: position 6,253 of record JAYSKH010000411.1, read on the forward strand.
TGGCGCCATGTCCGCCGGCAAAGAATCGCTGCTGACAAGCACCAGCTTTACCGGCAACGCTGCTCCGGCTACTGCCTGCACGGCGTTGTCGACGCATTCCCGCAACGTTTTTGCATCGCAAAACAGCAGTACGGTAAATTCTTGGCCCAGCTCAGGCAACAGCCAAAGCTGCGCGCATTCAGCATCTGCCGCAACCTCCACATTTGCCCCTAGTACCGGAGCATCAGCACAAGAAGCGCCTGGCACCATCTGCCCAGAAAATTCGTCGCCGTTTGTCGTATTCAATGACGAGTTATGCAGCACGGCAGGCACTGACAAACGGCCGCTGTTGACCAGTTGCCGTGCAAACGGATGGCGACGCGCCAGTTCCAGCACGGCATTTCTGAACAAACGGCTGACGGCGCTCTTGGGGGTAATGAAATCGGTAGAACGAGTGGAGTTGCGGATATTTTCTTCAGCAGCGTATTCACGTTCTTCTGCATAGCTGTCCAGCAGCGCTTCAGATGCAGCGCCTTTCAGTACGGCGGCCAGCTTCCATGCAAGGTTTTCCGCGTCCTGTATGCCGCTATTGGCGCCGCGTGCGCCGAAAGGGGAAACCCCGTGCGCAGAATCGCCGGCAAACAGCACCGCGCCATGACGGAATTTATCCATGCGCAGGCAGGAAAAAGTGTAAACGCTAACCCACTCCAGCTGGAATTTGGCATCTTTGCCGAGCAAGGCCTGCACGCGGGGGATCACGCGTTCCCGTGTTTTTTCCAGCACGGGATCGGCGTCCCAGCCCAGCTGAAAATCAATGCGCCATACGTTGTCTGGCTGCCGGTGCAAGAGCACGGACTGGTTGGGATGGAAAGGGGGATCAAACCAGAACCAGCGCTCGGTAGGGAAATCTGCTTCCATCTTGACATCAGCAATCAGGAAGCGATCTTTGAAGATGCGGCCCTTGCTGTCCAGACCCATCAAATTGCGCACGGCGCTGCGTGAGCCGTCTGCCGCAACCACATAACGCGCCTTCAATGCATACGGGCCTTCCGGCGTTTCCACGGTCAGCGTGGCGCCGTCGCTGCCCTGCTCTATGCCGGCGAGCTTGTTTTTCCAGCGTATCTCCAGGTTAGGCAACTCGCGCGCCCTATCCAGCAAAAAGCCTTCTACATAATACTGCTGCAGATTGATGAACGCGGGCCTTTGGTGGCCGCTTTCCGGCAGCAGATCAAAGCTGTAGACCATCTGGTCACGCAGGAAGACCTTGCCTACATTCCAGCGCACGCCCTTGTCCACCATTGCCTGGCCGCAGCCTAGCCGGTCAAAAATATCCAGTGAGCGTTTGGAAAAGCAGATTGCCCGCGAACCGCTGGACAAGGTGCAGTCGTCGTCCACCAGCACGACGCTGACACCCTGCTGCGCAAGGTCAATTGCCGTTGCGAGTCCCACCGGCCCTGCGCCTACCACGACCACTGGATGCCTTCCAGCGGCAGACTCCGATGATTCCAACTGCTCCCGGGCGCGCCGGTATTCAAAGCTCAGAGATTGATAGTCTGTGCTCATTTTTTGTCTCCTCCACTACTGTCCGATACTGTTCGATGCTGTTCGATCTATTTTTTCTATCGGACTCAGTCTTGCAATGCCGCCCACATGTCCTGGTCGCGCTGCGCAGTCCAGATACGCGGATGCTTGATGCCACTGGCTTCATCATACGCGCGCGATACGTCAAACGGCAGGCAGTGTTCGTAAATGAATACCTGGCCAAACTTGGGGTCCATTGCCTTGCGTGTGTGCGCCATGGCACCCTTCAAGTCCAGTTTTTGCGCAACAGCCTCGCGCCCTTGCTGCAGCAGCGTGACCACGAAATCACGCGTGTAGTCCAGGCCCTTGTTGACGTCGGCAGGGTTCAGCAGCGCCGGGCCGCGGCCGGGCACCAATTTATCAGCCTCCAGCGCGCGCAAGGCTTCCAGCGTGGTTGGCCATTGCTCCAGCTGTGCATCGCCGCAGTAGCAGGCGGCGTCATATTCGACCAGATCGCCGGAGAACAATACTTTCTGCGAAGGTATCCACACTACGGTGTCTCCCTTGGTATGGCCGGAACCCAGATGCATGATTTTTACTTCCAGCTTGCCGAGGAACAGCGTGATTTCTTTTTCAAACACCAGCGTAGGCCATGTCAGGCCGGGGACGGTTTCCACACCGGCGAACAGCCGTGGGAAACGTTCTATCTCAGATTTCATGTCTGCTTCGCCGCGCTCTACGATCATTTCGTAGGTGCCGCGGCTGGCGATTACCTGCTGCGCGCCTTCTTCAAAATACGCAGAGGCGCCGAGTACACGCACTGCGTGGTAATGCGACAGCACAACGTGCTTGATGGGTTTGTCGGTGACGGTGCGAATGTGGGCGATAAGGTCTTGCGCCATTGCCGGCGTGGCAGTGGTATCAACAATCAGCACGCTATCGTCGCCGATGATGACGCCGGAATTGGGGTCGCCTTCGGCCGTATACGCCCAGGCATTTTCGGACAATTGGATGAAACTGATTTTCTTTTGTTCCAGATCTGCCTGGGATGCAAATGCCTTGGCCATTGTGTGCTCCTGTTGTATCGAGATTATAGGGAGGCTATGCCTCCTGTGAAATTTTAGCGGCGCTCTCGGGTGGCGCTTACACACGTCCCCAAAAATCGCTTGGTGGACACATCATAGTCCCTCGCTTTTATATTTGTCAATGACAAATTAATTTGACTATGTATAATTTTAAAAAACGGCGATCAAAGTAAAAATACAAACTCGGGAATGAAAATAGAGTGAACTCTTGTCTACCCCATGCTTATCTATCCTTTATCATGTTGCTTTGAATTCCATTGGCAATGCAAACACAGTGAGCACATCTCCACCCAGGGAATTAATGCCGGCAAGCGGCGCAGATAAGCAGCAGCGCGGCATCCAGAGCGTCGAAGTCAGCGGCAGGCTGCTAAAGGCACTGGCAGACGCGCGCCATCCGTTGCCGCTGGGCGAACTTGCTGCGAACGCGGAACTGACTCCGGCGCAGGCGTTTACCTACCTCGTCAGCCTGGTCAAGCTGAACCTGGTCAAACGGGATCACATGTCTGGCAACTATGAGCCCGGCCCGCTGTGCCTGCGCCTGGGCCTGCTGCATCTGGAAACCCAGCCGAGCTACCGTGCCGCGATACCCCATGCGGTGACGCTGGCAGCGAGTCTGGGCCACAGCGTGGCCATCTGCACGCCGGGATCGCAGGGGCCGACGATAGTGCGGTATGAGCACGGCGGCTTCCCGCTGCATGTCAATCTGCACATAGGTACGGTGATGTCGCTGGAAATGACGGCGACCGGCCGCGTTTTTTGCGCTTTTTCCGACGCATCTTTGCTGCAGACGATGCAGGCGCAGCAATATGGCAGCAGCACCCACCCTGCTCCACCACACCCGGCCAGCATGCAGAAAGCCGATTTTCAAAAGCTGCTGTCGGCGATCCGTGAACGCGGTCTGGAACGTGGCATCAATGCCCCCAGCCCTGGCGTCAGCAGCCTGAGTGCGCCGGTATTTGATCAACATGGAAAGCTGTGCCTGACGCTGACAGTGATCGGCTCTTCCGGCAATATTGACGTGGACTGGAATGGCAAGACCGCTGCCGCGCTACGCGGGGCAGCAACAGCCATTACAAGGGAACTGGCCGCATCCGGCGCCACTGGAGAGCCCGCATGAGCAAGGAAAACCTGCCCCAGGAAAACAAGCAGCAGCGCGGCATACAGTCGCTGGACAGCAGCGGCGTGATATTGCAGGCGCTGATTGATGCGGGGCGCTCTCTGCCACTGAAAGATTTAGCACTGGCAGCAGGCATGCCGACGGCCAAGGCCTTTCCGCATCTGGTCAGCCTGCAAAAAACCGGCATGCTCAGCCGCAATGAAGACGGCTGTTTTGCGCCTGGCCCGCTGAGTCTTCAGCTTGGGCTGATGGCACTGCAAAGACTGTCACCGACCCGGGAAGCTGAGCAGGAAATTTTACAGATGGCAGGCAGCACCGGCATGAGCGTGGCAATGGCCGGGTTCGGCCCTTTGGGGCCGACCATACTGAGGCTGGAAGAGTCCGCAAGGCCGCAGCACATTAGCCTGCGGCTGGGAACAGTGATGTCGGTGGTGAATACGGCAATAGGCAGGGTCTATGCGGCACATCTGGCCGACGATGTGCTGGAGGGCATGCTGGCGCAAGACGGTATCCGCATGGCCGGCCAGCCTATGGACAAAGGCGGCCCGCTGTCAGAGTACCTGCATCGCCTGCAGAAAATTGCAAAGGATGGCATGGACAGCGCGCTGGATACGCCGGTGCCCGGTATCCATACGCTGGCAGCCCCGGTTTTCGACCATACCGGAAGCATCTGCCTGGTGATTGCGCTGATAGGTGCGGCGGGAAGTTTTGATGTGCGCCAGAACGGCAATATCGCCGGGCAGCTGCGCCAAGCGGTACTGAATATATCCCGGCGGCTAGGTCATGCCGGTGGGAAGCCGTAGAATCCAGCGCAGAAATCAGGAAACGCGGTCGCTGGCTCTGGTCAGGTAAAACCATTCTTCACCAGCACGCGCATTGGCATCCGGAAAAATGATACGGCCATCTATCTCGGCCAGCACTGGGGTGCCATCGTGCCGCGTGCCGATCAGATCTCCCTTTTTCAATGCATCGAAACTGGACCAGGCACGGCTGAAGTTATCGTCCTGATGGGCCTTGTCGACCACGTCATAGATGCGCAGTCCTTCGACCTTGGGCACGGGGGCAGGATCGCCGCTGCCACTGAGCCCCAGGTGTGCCAGCGTATTGACGATGGCGCGATAGGCTACCTCAGGTGCGCGCGGGTCCTGATGCTGGCCGCATTCTAGCGTCATTGCGTAACCGCCGACCGAACGCATGTATTCAGTGGTTCCCATGCCAAACAGCGGGTCTGCGTTCAGCAATTGCACTGCGTCGGCCTTGTCTCCCAGCGTAGCGAGATAACGGCGGCGCCGGTCTACACCACGCGCATAGGTGCCCAACCAGCCATCAACAAAGCGGCTGACACCCAGACGCAACGCCATCGCTTTTTCCTGCTCGGCAAACCGGAACGGTTCAATGGGGCCGTCGTTATTTTCCGGCCCCACCATCACAAAGGCCTCACCCTCGCCGCGGAAGGAATGCAGATCGAGCAAGACCTCATGCTGCGCCATCATTGGACAAAGCCAGTTGGCGACATAATCTTCAAACTCGGTAGGCTCTGTCGTCGGCTGCAGTTTGCGGTTCAGGTTGCGGTCGCCGCTACGTTCTCCGCGCTGATATGCGAGCGGATTGGCAACGGGCACAAAGGTCACGGTGCCCGCGACGATGTCGAGTTTGCCGCTTTCCAGTTCTTCAATCAAGCGGAGTATGGCCTTGGTGCCGCAGGTTTCATTGCCATGCACAGCACCAGTGACCAGCAGCTTTGGGCCAGGCCAGGGCGAAGAATAGGAAATGCTTTTAAAACGAAGTGAGGGCGTTGCTGCTGGAGAAGACATATCGCTACCTTGAACCTGCTATCCATTCAGTAATTATAAACTGCGTAAAAATGCGTATAAAATGCGCGGCAGTTTCGCCGGATTACGCCGCGCCGCTGCCGTAACACTATTCATTTCTTGCGGCCGAAACCGGGATCTATTTTGATCAATGCAGTAATACCCAGACTGGGGATTGCCGCAATGCAGATCCACACAAAGAAATGCGCATATCCAAGCTGCGCCTGTAGCCAGCCGCTGAACATGCCTGGCAGCATCATGCCCAGCGCCATGAAGCCGGTGCAGATGGCGTAGTGCGCGGTCTTGTGCTCGCCGTCCGCCACCATGATCATATACATGATAAACGCTGTAAAACCAAAACCATAACCCAGCTGTTCTATCGCCACGGCTGCGGCCACCACAAAAATATTTTCGGGCTGCACAAAGGCCAGATAGACGTAGGCCAGATGCGGCACATTGATGGACAGCGCCATAGGCCATAGCCAGCGCTTCAGGCCGTGCCGCGATACCAGATAGCCGCTGGCCAGGCCGCCGACTGTCAGTGCCAGCATGCCTATCGTTCCGTAAACGATGCCAACCGCCTGCGTGGATAAGCCCAGCCCGCCTTTGTCCATGCCGTCCAGCAAAAAAGGCGGCGCCATCTTCACCAGCTGCGATTCGCCAAAACGGTATAGCAGCAGGAAGGCCAGCGTCAGCAGTACATTTTTCTTTTGCAGGAATTTGGCAAAAACGGAGAAAAAACTTTTGACGATGTGGCCAGGCTCCCGCATCGGGCGGTCACTGGCAGGCCGGGGTAATACCAGCTTATGATACAGCGACAAAGAAATGAACATCGCCGACAGCACAAAAAATACGACCGACCATGCAAATGCCGGCTTGCCCGTCATGTCCGTCAGGCTGCCTGCCAGGTACACCAGAGCGCCCTGCCCAGTAATCATGGACATGCGAAAAAACATGCTGCGTATGCCGACGTAAGCTGCCTGCTCATGCTGCCGCAAGGCCAGCATGTAAAAACCGTCGGAACTGATGTCATGTGTGGCCGCGCCAAAAGCAAGAAGCCAGAACACAGCCAGCGTCCACTGGAAATAATTGGGCATCGGTATCGTCAGCGCCACCAGCGCAAACAGCCCGCCGATCAGCAGCTCAAGCCCGATAACCCACAGCCTCTTGGTCTTGAACATGTCAACAAAAGGTGACCATAGCGGCTTGATTACAAAAGGCAGATACAGCCAGCTAGTGTAAAGTGCGATGTCCGCATTGGACACGCCCAATTTTTTGTACATGATGACCGACATGGTCATGACAATGACGTAAGGAATCCCTTGGCTGAAATATAAGGATGGAATCCAGCGCCACAGGCTGCCGGACTCGGAGGCAGCCGTTTCCACGCCCGATTGCCGGGCAGGCGTTGAATACTCGGTATTGACAATATTGGAACTCAAAAAACCTCCGCCCAGCCTGGCGAGTCGGACAAATAGTGTTAGGGACTAACGTAACGGATAAAAAGTATAGCCTGATTGTTTATAACTTATCTTCCCAGCAAATCTGGCACTGTGCGAGTGAAATTTTGCCGCGTGCACATATATAAAAGTTATAGCCGTCTGCGCAGACCGGTGTTTTCCAGTCAAGCGCACACAGAGCGCCATGCAGGGTATGCCAAAAAGTCATACTGTGAGCTTATCTTTTCATTGGCAGACAATTAACCCGAATCTTATGATAAAACCGCATGTTGATGCATTTAGCGTGCTTTGATGTGTCCTATCACCACGACTCCCTGAAAAAATTGAAAATGACATCTGCTGCCGCTCAACTCCACACGCCATCGGGCAAGCCGTTTTCCGGCGAGCTGGGCCTGGGCATCGATGCGGGCGGCACTCAGACCCGCTGGGCACTGGCGGATAGTCATGGCAGCATTATCGCAGAGGGTTTTGAGCGCGGCTTTACTGCGCTGCAAATCGGCACCAGTTCCGGCCATCAGGCGGTAACCGGGCTTTTTGACGATATCGCCCATGCCGTTCTCTCGGCAGGCCGCCCAGGTTCCGTGCGGGCAGGCATTACCGGCTTCAGCGGTCTGGCAGAGGCCGCCGACGAGCTGCGCAACATGCTGGCACACCCTTTTGGACTGCTTCCTGAAAAAATCGTTCTTAGCAATGATATAGAGCTGGCCTATCAGGATAATTTTGCGCCGGGCGAAGGATACCTCGTCTATTCAGGCACAGGCTCGATTGCCGCGTTTATAGACAGCGACGGTGGTTTTCATCGGGCCGGCGGCCATGGCGGCATATTGGACGATGCCGGAGGCGGCTTCTGGATTACCCGCGAAGCCTTGCGGCATATATGGCGCAGGGAAGATGAGCAGCCTGGCAGCTGGCGCGACTCTGCGATGGCATTGAAGGTATTTGAGCATATAGGCGGCAATGACTGGGCGTCTTCCCGTGCCTTCATTTACAACGCCACACGCGGCGAGGTAGGCATGCTGGCGCTGGCCGTGGCGGCTGCAGCCGATGCTGACCAAGCAGCATTGACTATCCTAAAACAGGCGGGCAGCGAACTGGCAAGGCTGGGGATGGCGCTGAGCGGACGCTATGGCGAAAAACCCATCGCACTGGCAGGACGCGTGCAGGAACTGCATCCGGCAGTGGCGCTCAGCATGCGCGCCTGCCTTCCTCCAACTGCCATCTTCCGGCAAAGCACCAGCCGGCCACATCTGGCGGCTGCCCGTATCGCTGCCGGCACTAATAGAAATACCAGCGGCAGGCAAGACAAGTGAGCTTCATTCTGTTTCTTTTTCTGTTTCTGTTTCTTTAATCACGGATAATCTTCTCATTTTCAATGAAAAAACTTTTCACCCTGATTGCCATGACCGCCCTTCTCACCGGCTGCGCCAGCACCTTGAACATCGACCGGACCTATGCCGGCAAAATGCAGGACAGCCGCGCCCGCTTCCTGGTCATCCACTACACCGTGTCCAACC
>JAYSKH010000412.1:0-15958 GCA_043726505.1 Undibacterium sp.
GGTAAACATTTGCGTCTTATGTTGATGAAAAACCTGATTGCTGCCGGCGTTATGCTGTCCTGCCTTGCCGGTGTTACCCACGCAGCACAACAAGCTCCCCGTATCGGCTCTTCCCACGCACTGGTTATAGAAGATGGCACCGGGAAGATTTTGCTCGAAAAAAACTCCAATGATGTCGTGCCTATCGCGTCGCTGACCAAGCTGATGACAGCCATGGTCGTGCTCGATGCCAGGCCAGATATGGAAGCTCCTATTCAGATCGAACCGGAAGACGTGGATATGCTGAAGCACAGCATGTCCCGTGTGCCGGTAGGCGCCACCATGCCGCGCAAGGATGTACTGCAGCTGGCGCTGATGTCGTCCGACAACCGAGCCGCCGCATCGCTGGCCCGCACGTATCCAGGCGGCCGGCCGGCTTTCATGGCTGCTGTGCAAGCCAAGATCAAGGGGCTGGGGCTAAGCAACACGGTCATCGAAGAGCCTACCGGGCTGTCGCCAAACAACCGTTCCAACGCGGTTGACCTGGCCAAGATGGCGGAAGCCGCATCAAAATATCCCGACATCGTGCGTATTACTACGGACAGCGGCGAGACTTTGAATATCAACGGACGCCAGGTGGCCTACCATAATTCCAACCGGCTGGTCGGCAAGAAGGGCTGGGACATCGGCCTGTCCAAGACCGGCTTCACGAATGAAGCCGGCAACTGCCTGATCATGCGCATCAAGGCTGCCGGCAGGAACGCCACGCTGGTACTGCTGAATGCAAAGGCAAGTTCCGCCAGGCTGTTTGATGCGTCCAGCATCCGCCGCCTGCTGACAGGCGAACCGGAACCGGAGCCCGTCACCCGCGTGTTCAGGCACCATAGGCATAAAGGCCGTTAAGCCGGTCAGTGGTGAAGTAAGCAGTCAGACAATAAGCGGAGCTATAGGCTCCGCTTATGCTTTGGCAGTCAGTACAGTCAGGTCGGGCCAGGTGTAGCGCAGCGTCAGCACCTTGCCGCCACCTGGTGGTTCCCACATTTCATCGCCGTTGACGATGCCGTCCATGCGCTCATAGAAGCGGATGGCAGCATGGTTGGCCTCCAGCACCCATAAATAGATGCCGCAGCTTGCATCAATGTTGCTGCACCACCTGGCCACATCGGCCATCAGGCTTGCACCTATATTCTTGCCCTTACTGCCTGCGGCGACATGCAGGTTATCCAGATAGTGGCCCCACTGTGGGTCTTCATTGGCAAACGCACAGGCAAAACCATGGAAGATGCCGTCTTCTTCGGCGACGATGGTGTATTGACCCGGAATAGCGGAGGCCAGCCTTTCTTGCCACGAGGCCAGCCGTTCAGCATGGACTTCGTGGTCCAGGTAGGCGTCCTGCAAAATCCCGCGATAAGCGAGCCGCCAGTTTTCTGCATGCAAGTGGGCGATGGCGGCGGCATCCGCCAGGGTTGCGGCACGTAATAACATCGAAGCCTTTCAGTTCATCATCATAAGCAGCACTTATTTTGACGCTATTTGGCTTCCTTGTCATCGTTGCATGGCCGTTATTGTCTGTGATGCAGACAAAGATACAAAAAAGGGTCCGGCCGCGAATGGCCGAACCCTTTTTATGCTTGAATCAGATTACCTGAGTCAGTGAAGCTTTAACTTATTTTGCAGGCGCTGCGTCTGTTGCTGCCGCGTCTTTCGCTGCCTTATGCTTGGTATGCTTTTTCTTTGCAGTTTTTGCTGGCGCGTCAGCAGGGGCACTTGCTGCTGGGGTAGCGACAGGTGCGGCAGGAGCTGCTGCAGGTGTTTGCGCGAAAGCGGCGCCCATGGTGAAAGTAGTGGCAACGAGAGCGAGGATCAGTTTGTTCATGGTGAATTCCTTTGGGGGTTATCGTAGCAGTGCCTACGTGAGCATATAACGTAGGCAGCTGTTTTTTTGTTGACTGGGAAATTGTTTCGTTATGTTTCAAATGTATCAGCACCGATTTTATGTGCGGCGCACAGGTTTTGTGGCATCGCAACCGGGCCTCGCGTAAAATCGGAGGTTTTGCTTCTGGAATTCGGCATGAACCGCTTGTTAACCCTGATCCTGGCCGGATTATCGATGGTGGGCCCACTGGCGATCGATACCTATCTGCCTTCATTCCCCGCGATTGCGAAAGCATTCGACGTCGGCCCGCTGCTGATGCAACAAAGCTTGAGCCTGTTCCTGTTCACCTTTGCCTTCATGATGCTGTTTTACGGCACCTTGTCCGATTCTTTTGGGCGCAGGCCAGTCATCCTCGTGTCGCTGGTGGTGTATATACTGGCGTCGCTAGGGGCTGCACTGACGCCTTCTTTCGGCGGCCTGCTGATCTGCCGCGTGCTGCAAGGCCTGGCGGCGGGCGCGGGTTCAGTCGTCAGCCGGGCCATTATCCAGGATAAATTCGCCGGTGCGGATGCACAGCGCATGCTGTCGCACGTGATGATGCTGTTCGGCCTGGCGCCGGCCATTGCCCCCATACTCGGCGGCTGGCTGCAGGTCAGCATGGGATGGCGCTCGGTATTCTGGTTCCTGACGTCGTTCGGCGTGCTGATGTTTGTCGTCTGCTACCGCGCGCTGCCGGAAAGCCTGCCCACTGCGTCGCGTCACGCTTTCCATCCGGTCGTGATCGCCTCTAATTACTTGAAGGTGATGAAGCATCACCGTTTCCTGCTGTTGGCGTTTGCCGTCGGCCTCAGTTTCAGTGGATTTGCTCTCTATATCGGTTCGGCCGCCAATTTCGTCATGAATATTCTGCATAAGCCGGAGACGGCGTTTGCGTGGCTGTTCATCCCGCTGATCAGCGGCATGGTGGCGGGGTCTGCCATGTCGGCTAAACATGCGGCCCGTTATTCGCCAAAGACAATGATCCTGGCCGGCTACGGCATCATGGCGGCGGCTTCCATTGCCAACATCGCCTATAACCATTTTTTTGCCGCGGAAGTTCCTTGGGCGGTGTTGCCGCTGTTTTTCTATGCATTTGGCCTGGCGCTGATTACCCCGGCCATCACCATCATCGCGATGAGCTATTTCCCGGACAACCGCGGCCTGGCATCTTCGCTGCAGGCATTCATACAGATGTTCATGTTTGCACTGGTGTCCGGCTTCGTGGCGCCCGTATTGTTTGAAAGCGCTTTCAAGCTGGCCTGCGGTGTCGCGGTCGGTCTCGTGCTGAGCTTTAGCTGCTGGCTGATGGGCCAGCCCAAGCAGGGGGGCGAGCAGGTGGCGGCAAGCGCCGTCTGACGCCAACTCAGCCAAGCATCAGCCATGCATTAGCAAAAAGCCCCTGAGCAGCACATAGCTGTCAGGGGCTTTTATCTGAGCGTTTGCTGATTAGCTCAGATCTTTGTGACGCTCAATGATGCGGGATACGATACCATATTTGACCGCTTCTTCAGCGTTCATCCAGAAATCCCTCTCCATATCCGTCATCACTTTTTCCAGCGGCTGGCCAGTTTCAGTGGACACTTCGCGCGCGATGCGTTCGCGTGTTTTCAGTATTTCCTTCGCATGGATAGCGATGTCGGAAGCCTGGCCGCCTGCGCCGCCGCCCGGCTGATGGATCATGAAACGGGTATTTGGCAGACACACACGTCGTTCCTTCGGCGCTGCCAGGAAGATATGCGTGCCCGCGCTGGCGACCCAGCCGGTGCCTATCGTTGTAACAGGCGCGCGTACGAAGCGGATGATGTCATGGATCGCATCGCCGGATTCGACGTGGCCGCCCGGGGACGAAATCAATATATGAATGGGCGCATCCGATTCTTCGGACAATGCAATCAGCCGTTCGCAGGCGGCGCGCGCTGCCTGATGGTTGATTTCGCCAAAAATCGTGACAAAGCGTGATTTGAACAGGAGCTTGCCTTCAATACGGTCGTCTTTGCCGATATCCTTGCTGTCTTCCGGTTTATTGCCTGTTTCTTCCATGTGAATCTCCTGTTTGGTTGTCTACTGCAAGGCACGCCCGGACATTTCTCCGCGCCACTCTTCTGTAAAAGAATTCCCTATCCGGATTATAGTGAGTTTCGTCAGCTATCATCGCAGCTATCATATTTAATTGCATAATGTCTAAATTCAATAGCGGGCCTACATTGATTGATGAAAATTTTCCTTGCACTGCAGAAAAATGTCACGCTGGCGCAGCGCCTTTGCCGGTAGGCTTTTGGGAGGCATTTAAATTCTGGCTGAAGCTGGGGATGATCAGCTTTGGCGGCCCCGCTGGCCAGATCTCCATCATGCACCAGGAACTGGTCGAAAACCGGCGATGGATATCAGAACGCCGTTTCCTGCACGCGCTCAATTTCTGCATGGTGCTGCCAGGCCCCGAGGCACAGCAGCTTGCGACCTATATAGGATGGCTGATGCACAAGAAGCGCGGCGGCATTGCCGCCGGAGCCCTGTTTGTGCTGCCATCGCTGGTTTTGCTGATTGCCTTGTCCTGGCTGTATATCGCATTTGGAAACCTGACCGTGGTGGCGGGCCTGTTTTACGGCATCAAGCCAGCAGTGACGGCCATTGTTTTGCAGGCGGCCCACCGCATAGGCTCGCGGACACTTAAAAATACCTGGCTGTGGTGTATCGCCATCGCTTCCTTTGCCGCCATCTTTATCTTCAACCTGCCGTTCCCGCTGATTGTCGGCGGCGCAGCGCTGATAGGTTATGCAGGAGGGAGGATCGCGCCGGATAAGTTCAAACCCGGCGGAGGACACGGCAAGACCGACAAGCACTTTGGTCCCGCCGTCATCGATGACGATACCCCGACCCCGGCGCATGCGGTGTTTTCATGGATGGCACTGGCTAGGATCGTCATGGCGGGCCTGCTGTTGTGGGCGATGCCAATGCTGGCACTGACTGCGGTTTTCGGCTGGGAGCATACGTACACGCAAATGGGGTGGTTCTTTACCAAGGCCGCTTTCCTGACATTCGGCGGTGCTTATGCAGTGCTTCCTTATGTGTATCAGGGCGCCGTCGCGCATTATGGCTGGCTGTCAGCCACGCAGATGATAGATGGGCTTGCGCTGGGGGAGAGCACTCCCGGGCCGTTGATCATGGTCGTGGCCTTTGTCGCCTTTGTCGGCGGCTATCTGAAAGCGCTGCTGGGGAGTGGCAGCCTGTTCCTGTCCGGTGCGCTGGCCGCGGTACTGGTCACGTGGTTCACTTTCTTGCCATCCTTCCTGTTTATCATGGCAGGCGGGCCTGTCATAGAAAGCACGCACAATGAACTCAGGCTCACCGCGCCGCTGACGGCCATCACAGCCGCAGTGGTCGGTGTTATTGTGAACCTAGCGGTATTTTTTGGATACCACGTGTGGTGGCCGGGCGGATTTCACGGCCAGCCGGATTGGGCATCTGTCGCCATTACGGCTGCTGCGGCCATATCGCTCGTGGCATTCCGGCAAAATGTGATCCGAGTCATTGCTGCCTGCGCTATCGCAGGGCTACTTGCCAAGATTTATTTGCCTGTTCTGTAGGCTTGCCGGGGACATAGTTGCTTCGCTGGAGAGCCCCGAGGAGAATGTCCAGAAATAGATGAAACGTATGTTTTTGCAGCAGCTACTTAGTGGCGCTGGACGAAGTGCCACAGCACCAGCGTCAAGGCGATAAGTACTATCGCTACCGGGAAGACCATTGCCCATGGGACGCGTCTCGCTGCGTCGGATCTTGATTTATGATTCATGAAAGGACTCCTTTCCCTTTGAGCATATTAGGCATACTGCTGCTTACTGTTGCTGGTTACAGTTGATAACGCAGCAGTAGTTCTGTCGGTTTACACGGCTGGGCACAATAATACTAATTATTTATATCGTTATAGCATGTCCAGCCGGCAAATCCAACGCGGCCTGCGTTTTGTTTAGAAATTCTTGCTTTCTGCCGCATGCTTAAGCAACAAATCAGGCGGCGCAAAGCGTTCGCCGTAGGTTTTTGCCAGTTCTGCCGCACGTTCGGCAAATTTTTTCACACCCACATGGTTGATGTACTGGATGGCGCCGCCGGTCCAAGCCGGGAAGCCTATGCCGAAGATGGAGCCGATATTGGCGTCCCTTACCGATTCCAGCACATTTTCCTGCAGGCAGCGCAGAGTCTCTATCGCCTGGATATACAGGATGCGGTCCCTGACGTCTTCGTAAGGCAGGCTAAAGCCGGGTTTTGCATACAGCCGGGTCAGCTCGGGCCACAGATATTTCTTGCCGCCGTTGGTCTTGGCATCAGTCGGGTATTCATAGAACCCGGCACCGGCGGCCTTGCCCGCCCGTTTGTATTCCTTGACCATCTGCTCGATGATGGCGCCGGCAGGGTAGGCTGGCAGCGCCTTGCCTTCGGCTTCCAGGTCGGCCCTGGTCTGGCTGGCGACGTGCAGTGACAGGCTCAGCGATACTTCATCCTGCACCGCCAGTGGCCCTACCGGCATGCCGACCGACAGTGCGGCGTTTTCTATCAGTGCCGCTGGCAAGCCCTCTGCCAGCATTGCGATGCCTTCGTTGACAAAGGTACCGAACACGCGGCTGGTGAAAAAGCCGCGCGCATCATTAACGACGATGGGTGTCTTGCCTATCTGTTGTACATAGTCGTAGGCGCGCGCCAGGGTTTCTGCGCTGGTATTGGCTCCTTTGATAATTTCGACCAGCTGCATTTTTTCTACCGGCGAAAAGAAGTGCAGGCCGATAAAATTGGCCGGGTTGGCAGATGCCTTGGCCAGCCCGGTAATCGGCAACGTAGATGTATTGGATGCCATGATGCCGTTGGTCGCCAGATAGGGTTCCGCTTCCTGCGTGACCTTGGCCTTCAGTTCGCGTTGTTCATAGACGGCTTCGATGAGCAGGTCGCAGCCGGCCAGGTCCTCGGCATTGCCGGTAGCTTGTATCAGTGCTAGCTGCGCGGCCGCCTTGTCGGCGGCCAAGCGGCCTTGTTTGACTTTTTTCTCCAGGCTAACCGCGGTTGCCTGTTTGCCTTTTTCAGCCTGTTCCTGGCTGACGTCTTTCAGTACGCAGGCGATGCCGCGTGCTGCCGTGACGGCGGCAATGCCTGCGCCCATCATGCCTGCACCCAGCACGCCGACCCTGGTTGCTTTCCATTTGGGCACGTCCTTGGGGCGGCTTTTGCCGGCGCCGATCTCCTGCACCTGGAAGAAGAACGTGCCTATCATATTCTTTGCTACCTGACCGGTTGCCAGGTGGGTGAAGTAGCGGCCTTCTATTTTGAGCGCGTTGTCAAAATCGACCTGCGCACCTTCCACCATCGCGGACAGAATCGCTTCCGGCGCGGGGAAGTTGCCTCTGGTCTTTTCGCGCAGCATGGCTGGCGCAACCATGATCATCGGCAGTAGTTTCGGCGAGTTTGGCGCGCCGCCCGGCAGTTTGTAGCCTTCGGTGTCCCATGGCTGTTTTGCCTGCGGGTTGGCCAGTATCCAGCTGGCTGCCTGCTGCAGCATTTGTTCGCGGTCTGCCGCCACGGCTTGGATCAGGCCGGCCTTTAATGCCGCAGCCGGGCTGATCTGTTTGCCTTCTATCAGATAAGGCATGGCTTCCTGCAAACCCAGCAGGCGCACCGTCCTGACCACGCCGCCAGCACCCGGTAGTAGGCCGAGCGTTACTTCAGGAAAGCCCAGTTTGGTTTTTGGATTGTCTTGCGCTACCCGGTAGTGGCAGGCCAGCGCCAGCTCCAGGCCGCCGCCCAGCGCACTGCCGTTGATGGCTGCAGCGACGGGTTTGCCCAGGGTTTCCAGCCTGCGCAGTACTGCCTTGTTTTGTTCAACCATGGCAGAAAACTCTTGTGCCTGTTCCGGCTGCGCCTTGATCAGTTCGCGCAGGTCGCCACCCGCGAAGAAAGTATCCTTGCCGGACGCGATGATAACGCCGGTGATATTGTCTTTTTCCTGTTCCAGCTGCGTCACGCTGTCGTGCAGCGCGGCCTGGAAGGCGGCGTTCATCGTGTTGACGGACTGGTTGGGCATGTCTATCGTCAGTGTGACGATGCCGCTGGGGTCTTTGCTGTAGTTAATCATGTTTGTCTCTATCTGAATTGTCTTTGGGGCTTTGCCGAAGCGGAGTGTCAGCCAGTCTCTATACCCGCTCAATAATGGTCGCGATGCCCATACCGCCGCCTACGCATAGCGTAATGAGCCCACGTTTTAGCTGGCGCGCTTCCAGTTCATCCACCAGATTCCCCAGCAGCATGCAACCGGTGGCGCCCAGTGGGTGGCCAAGCGCGATGGAGCCGCCGTTGACGTTCACTTTTTCTTCCGGCACGCCCAGGTCTTTCATGAACTTCATGACGACGGCAGCGAATGCTTCATTAACTTCAAACAAGTCGATATCTTTGATCGTCAGGCCTGCCTTGGCCAGTGCCTTTACCGTGGCAGGGCCGGGGCCTGTCAGCATGATCGTGGGATCGGTGCCGGTGACGGCGGATGCAACAATGCGCGCGCGAGGCGTCAGCCCCAGGCGCTTACCCATGGCTTCGCTGCCTATCAGCGCCAACGCAGCGCCGTCGACGATGCCGGATGAATTGCCTGCCGTGTGCACGTGGTTGATGCGTTCCACCTGCGGATATTTGCGTATCGCCACGCTATCAAAGCCCATCTTGCCTGGCATTTCAAATGAGGCTTTCAGACCTGCCAGCGCTTCCATCGTGGAGTTGGGCTTGATGAATTCATCCTGTTCCAGTATTGCCAGCCCGTTGATGTCGTGTACCGTCCGCACCGATTTGAAACGGCCGGCGGATCGGGCCGCCGCGGCTTTCAGTTGCGAGCGCAGCGCAAATGCATCCACGTCCTCGCGCGAAAAGCCTTCCAGCGTGGCGATCAGATCGGCGCCTATGCCTTGCGGCAGGAAGTCGGTCTGCAGGCTGGTTTCCGGGTCCGCCGCCCAGGCGCCGCCGTCGGAACCCATGGGTATGCGCGACATCGATTCCACACCGCCTGCCACCACCAGGTCTTCCCAGCCCGAGCGCACTTTCTGCGCTGCCAGGTTCACCGATTCCAGACCGGATGCGCAAAAACGGCTCAACTGCACGCCAGCCACCTTCCAGTCCCAGCCTGCCGCCAGTGCAGCGGTTTTAGCGATATCTGCCCCCTGGTCGCCGATGGGCGTTACGCAGCCGAGCACGACGTCATCTATTAGCGCGGTATCCAGTTGCAGCCGGGTTTGCATGTCGCGCATCAGTCCCGCCAATAGCGTGACCGGTTTGACGGTATGCAGCGAGCCGTCCTTTTTTCCTTTGCCGCGTGGCGTGCGGGGGGCGTCGTACAGATAAGCTTCGTTCATTCCAGTCTCCTGATATAGGGCGAGTTTCATGCGGATTATTCGCCGCACTATTTAATGTTGTGTCTCTGGTTCAGCCGCAAGTTTCAGTTCATGCTAGTTCCCGCAGCCTGCTTTTCAAGCAATACATGCATTTATCTTAAAGTTTTATACTTTACAAAGCAACTGCTTGGTTAGTAGAATGGCTCCAGCCCAAGATCAGCAACAATTTACCTTTTTGGTAATTTTTGAGAGAAATTCATGGCATACAGGACAATTTTCAGGCCGGATCTGCTGGCGGAGCAGGTGGTGGTGGTCACCGGCGGTGGTTCCGGCATAGGCCGTTGCACCGCGCACGAGCTGGCCGCACTGGGCGCCAAGGTGGCACTGGTCGGCCGCAAGCTGGACAAGCTGGAAGCCGTCAGGGATGAGATTGCGCAAGCCGGCGGCATTGCTAGTTGCCATGCCTGCGATATCCGGCAGGAAGAGACCGTAGCAGAAATCGTGCGCGATGTGCTGGCATTGCATGGCCGCATAGATGGCCTAGTTAATAATGCAGGCGGGCAATTCCCGTCGCCCTTGCAACATATTTCGCTGAAGGGCTGGGAAGCCGTGGTCAAGACCAACCTGACCGGCGGCTTCCTGATGGCGCGGGAATGCCTGAACCAGTGGATGCAGGGGCATGGCGGCAGTATCGTCAATATCGTTGCAGATATGTGGGGCAGCATGCCCGGCATGGGACATTCGGGTGCGGCACGCGCCGGCATGGTCAGTTTTACCGAAACGGCGGCGCTGGAATGGGCGCATTACGGCGTTAGGGTCAATGCAGTGGCGCCGGGTTATGTGGCCTCCAGCGGCATGGATAGTTATCCGCCTGAGATGGCGCCGGTGCTGCGCGGCGCCGCGCAGGGCGTGCCGCTGAAGCGGATGTCCACTGAGGCAGAAATTTCCGCCGGCATCGTCTATCTGCTGTCGGAGGCCGCCAGTTTTATCACCGGCACCACCTTGCGCATAGACGGCGGCAGGCCGCAGATGCGCGCAGGCTGGGCAGCAGGGCAGGACACCATCGCCGCCACCGCAGCGGTACAGCCATATGACGGATTTCCACTGGCTGTCATGCCCAAGGTGCTGCAGGACAAGTAGTGCAGCCGGGCCGGAAATTTCCAGGATAAGGAGAATGCGGCCGAAGTTTAACAATCCAAATAACGACTATCTAATAGCAGGAGACACCATGCAATTCACCCACGAACACCAGGAACTGCAGCGCAGCCTGAAGCGCTTTATCGATACCGAGATCAATCCGCATGTGGACAAGTGGGAAGAGGCTGAAATATTCCCCGCCAAGGAATTGTTCAAGAAGATGGGCGACCTCGGTTTTCTCGGCCTGTGCAAGCCGGTCGAATATGGCGGGCTGGGGCTGGATTATTCGTATTCGCTGATGATGGCCGAAACGCTGGGCCACATCCACTGCGGTGGCGTGCCCATGGCGATAGGCGTGCAGACCGATATGTGCACGCCGGCGCTGGCCCGCTTCGGTTCGGATTCGCTGAAAGCGCAGTTCCTGGCGCCCGCCATCAGTGGTGATATGGTCGGCTGCATAGGCGTGTCGGAAGCCTCCGGCGGCTCCGACGTGGCGTCCGTCAAGACCACGGCCCGCAAGGATGGCGGAGACTACGTGATCAACGGCAGCAAGATGTGGATCACCAACAGCTTGCAAGCTGACTGGATGTGCCTGCTGGCCAATACCTCGGACGGTTCCCCGCATAAAAACAAGACGCTGATCATGGTGCCGATGGACACCAAGGGCATTAGCGTCGCGAAGAAGATCAAGAAAATAGGCATGAACTCGTCCGACACCGGGCTGATCTATTTTGATGAAGTGCGCGTGCCGCAGCACTATGCGGTCGGCCAGGAGGGCATGGGTTTCACCTACCAGATGATGCAGTTCCAGGAAGAGCGCATGTGGGCCGCCGCCAATTCCATACAATCACTGACCAACTGCATAGAGTGGACGATAGAGTGGGCCAGGGAGCGCCAGATGTTCGGCGGCCGCCTGCTGGATAACCAGTACGTCTATTTCAAGCTGACCGAGCTGAAGACTGAAGTGGAAAGCCTGCGCGCGCTGACTTACCGCGCCTGCGATCTGTATATACAGGGCCAGGACGTGACCGAGCTGGCATCAATGGCCAAACTGAAGGCTGGCAGGCTGATGCGCACCGTGCCGGACACCTGCCTGCAATTCTGGGGCGGCATGGGTTATACGTGGGAAAACCTGGTGTCGCGCATGTACCGCGACGGCCGCCTGGCGTCGATAGGCGGCGGCGCCGATGAGGTAATGATGGGTATCATCGCCAAGACCATGGGCATCCATCCAGGCAAATCCAGATAACAGCCCGGCCTGTTCCACCAACCGGCCCGGTTGCGTTTTACGCTGTCCGGGCCGTCACTGCTGTGTCCTTATGATCCCCAATCCTGCCTACTACACACCCGCCCACGAAGATTTCCGGCAGATGCTGCGCCGCTTCGTGGCAAGCGAAATCACCCCCTTTGTCAGTGAATGGGATGAGGCCGAATCCTTCCCGCGTGAACTATATGAAAAAGCCGCCGCCCTCGGTTTGCTGGGGCTGGGGTTTCCCGAACAATATGGCGGCTCACCGGATGTGGATGCTTTCCATCACCTGATCGCGTCGGAAGAGCTGTCCCGCGCAGGCAGCGGCGGCGTCATCGCTTCGCTGCTGTCGCACAGCATAGGCGCGCCGCCGCTGATGTACGGTGGCAGCGATGAACTGAAGCAGCGCATCCTGCCGGAGGTTATTGCCGGCAAAAAAATCTCTGCGCTGGCGATTACCGAGCCTTCCGGCGGCTCCGACGTGGCGGCACTAAAGACCACGGCGGTGCTGGACGGTGACGCCTATATCGTCAATGGGGGAAAGACCTTCATCACCTCGGGCATGCGTGCCGATTATTTTACGGTGGCAGTGCGTACCGATCCGGACATCCGGGGAGCCGGCGGCATCTCCTTGCTGCTGATTGAGCGGGACAGGCCCGGGTTCAGCCGCTCAGAACTGAAAAAGATGGGCTGGTGGGCATCTGACACCGCGCAGCTGCATTTCGACAATTGCCGCGTTCCTGCATCCAATCTGATCGGTGCGGAAGGCAATGGTTTCCGCATCATCATGCGCAATTTTAATACCGAGCGCTTTAGCATGGCCGCAGGAGCCTGCGGTTTTGCGCAGGTCTGCTACGAAGAGGCGCTGGCCTGGTCACGTGACCGCCACACCTTTGGCCAGCGACTGGTAGACCACCAGGTGGTGCGGCACAAGCTGGTGGAGATGGCAACGCAGATCACGGCTGTACGCGCTTTGCTGGAAGACACCGCATTCCGCATGGGCCAGCCGGAGCAGCAGGGCAATGAACTGGTGGCGCAGATCTGCATGCTGAAAAACGTGGCCACCCGCGCCATGCAGTTTTGTGCCGATACGGCAGTGCAGACGCTGGGCGGCATGGGTTTCATGCGAGGTACCCGCGTAGAGCGTATCTACCGCGAGGTCAAGGTCAACATGATAGGCGGTGGCGCGGAAGAGATCATGAAAGACCTGATTGCCAGGCAATTAGGATATTGAAAATAACAGTAACGATAGAAAGAAACAATGACGGCAACAATGACAGAAAATCCCGAGTTCCAGGCCATGCTCAGGCATGTGGTGGAAGAGAAAATCCCGTTTTGCCATTTATTGGGCATCAAACTGGAATCCTTCGACCCTGACAATGCAAAGATCAGCGTCGCCATGCGCGAGCAGTTACTGGGCAATTTTTCTCAGGGCATGCTGCACGGCGGCGTTATTGCGTCGGTGCTGGACAGCGTGGCAGGATTTGCGATCTTGCTAAAGATGGCGCAGGAAAATCCCAAGGATGATGTGCTGTCGCAGATGAAGGAATTTTCCCGCATGAGCACCATAGATCTGCGTATCGATTATCTGCAGCCGGGCAAGGGAAAGAAGTTCTTTGCCACAGCTGAAGTAACCAGGCTGGGCAAGCGGGTGGCGAGTGTGCTGATGGATATGCGGAATGAAGAGGGCCACAGAATAGCGACCGGCGCGGCAGCGTTCATGCTGCACAGTAAAATAAGCTGAAATTCTAATTAATATTCTGATTAATACAGCGGGAAAGCAGGAGAGGGCGGACCCTCTCCATTCAAGTAGCTTGCCGGCTTATTTGTTTTTGTTATACACGTCAACAAATACCGCGGCCAGCAATACCAGGCCCTTGATCACCTGCTGGTAGTCAATGCCTATGCCCATGATGGACATGCCGTTGTTCATCACGCCCATGACAAAGGCGCCAATTACTGCACCCATGACCTTGCCGACGCCGCCGGACGCCGAGGCGCCGCCGATGAAGCAGGCTGCGATCACATCCAGTTCAAAACCGGTACCTGCTTTTGGCGTCGCCGTATTCAGGCGGGCGGCGAAGATCAGGCCTGCCAGTGCCGCCAGCATACCCATGTTGACGAAAGTGTAGAAAGAAACGCGCTCGGTCTTGATGCCGGACAGGCGCGCTGCCTTTTCATTGCCGCCCACTGCATACACGCGGCGGCCCAGCACCGTGCGGTTGGTGACGAAGGTATACGCCACCATCAGCACGAACATGACGATCAGCACGTTAGGCATGCCGCGGTAGCTGGCCAGCAGATAGCTGAAATAGCAGATCACAGCGGCGAATACGGCGTTCTTCAGCAGGAAGAACTGGTAGGGTTCGTCTTCCATGCCGTAGCGCGATTGTTTCAGGCGAGCGCGCAGCTTGACGAAGATCAGTACTGCCGCAACGATGAAGCCCATCACCAGAGACGTTACGCGAAACTCGCCGGTTTCTATCAGCTCAGGAATGAAACCGGAACTCAGGCGCTGGAAGCCGTCCGGGAAGGGGCCTACAGACTGCCCTTGCAACACAGCCAGTGTCAGGCCCTTGAACACGAGCATGCCTGCCAGCGTGACGATGAACGAAGGTATTTTAAAAAACGCGACAAAATAACCCTGCGCCGCGCCGATGACAGCACCGGCAGCCAGGCAGATGACAGCGGCCAGCACAAAGTTGATCTGGTAGTTGACGATCAGCACCGCCGCCAGCGCGCCAATGAAACCGACCACGGAGCCGACCGACAGATCGATATGGCCGGCCACGATAACCATCAGCATGCCCAGCGCCATGATGACGATATAGCTGTTTTGCAGCACCAGGTTGGTCAGGTTCAGCGGCTGCATCAGCGTGCCATCCGTCATGTACTGGAAGAAGGCCATGATTGCGATCAGCGACATCAGCATGCCGTATTCGCGCATATTATTTTTCAAAAAGCCCGCATAGCTTTTTTGTTGAGGCTCTTGCGATTTTTGCGATCCTTGCTGCCCCTGCGGTGGCTGAATGCTTTTTACGTCTGTCATACTTGTATTTCCTGAAGTGATTTCTGATGCGATGCTGGCGGATTCCGCCGTTGCCAATTTGCTAGCCATGATTGTGCTCTCCATTCTTTACAATCGCGCGCATGATTTTTTCCTGGCTGGCTTCTGCGATAGGAAACTCCGCAACAAAGCTGCCTTCATTCATCACGTAGATGCGGTCGCACATGCCCAGCAGTTCCGGCATTTCCGAAGAGATCATGATGATGCCTTTGCCCTCCGCTGCCAGCTGGCTGATGATGCTGTAGATCTCGTACTTGGCGCCGACGTCGATACCGCGGCTGGGTTCGTCCAGGATCAGGATGTCGGGATTGGAAAACAGCCATTTGCTCAGCACCACTTTTTGCTGGTTGCCGCCGGACAGGTTCAGCACTTTTTGAAAAACACTGGAACTGCGTATCTTCAGTTTGCTGCGGTAGTCCGCCGCCACTTTATATTCCTGCCCCTCATCGATCACCAGCTTGCTGGACACGCCGCCGAGATTGGCCAGGCTGACGTTGCGCTTGATGTCGTCTTCCAGGATCAGCCCCAGGCCTTTCCTGTCTTCGGTCGCATAGGCGATACCGTGCTTGATGGCCTTCTGTATGTTGCCGACGTCTATTTCCTGGCCGTTCTTCAGCGCCTTGCCCGTAATGTTCTTGCCGTACGAGCGTCCGAAAATACTCATCGCCAGCTCGGTGCGGCCTGAGCCCATCAGTCCGGCGATGCCGACAATCTCACCTTTCTTGACCTTGAAGTTGACACCCTTGATGACTTCGCGGCCAGCCTGTTCCGGATGGTGTACGCGCCAGTCCTGCACCTCAAAAATGGTGCCGCCTATCTGCGGCGTGCGCTTGGGATAGCGGTCGGCCATTTCACGGCCAACCATGTTCTGGATGATACGATCTTCGCTGATCTGTTCCTTGTGGCAGTCGAAACTGTCCACCGTGGCGCCATCGCGCAGCACGGTAATGGAGTCCGCAACCTTGGAAATTTCGTTGAGCTTATGCGAAATCAGGATGGACGATATGCCTTGCTGCTTCAGTTCCAGCAGCAGTTCCAGCAGCGCATCACTGTCGCTTTCATTCAGGCTCGCGGTAGGCTCATCCAGGATCAGTAGTTTGACCTCTTTGGACAGCGCCTTTGCAATCTCTATCAGCTGCTGTTTGCCGACGCCCAGGCTGTTGACCAGCGTATTGGGGGATTCGTTCAGACCGACTTTTTTCAACAGTTCCCGGGTTTTGGTATAGGCCAGCGCCCAGTCGATGATGCCGTTTTTA
>JAYSKH010000413.1:0-12818 GCA_043726505.1 Undibacterium sp.
CAACGGCAACCACTCCGCCAGCACCTGCTGCCCCAGCACCATGATGCCAACCCCCGCCGGAATAAACAGCAAAGACAAATGCTTCAAAAACTCCTGCACGGTAGGCGCCAGCTTTTGCGCCATATCCTTTTTCAGCAACAGAAAGCAAAACAACAGCAGCATACCAATCACCGGCCCCGGAACAGGCAACCCAAACAAATGCGCCAGCCCCTCGCCCAGGCTTTGAAAGATCAACAGGATAGTGAATGTCTGGATCATTTATTTAGAATTTTTATCCACGCACAAGGCGGTAATTAGAGACGTTGAATATAGAACGAAAGCGATCTGATTGCTTCTGCTTTTGACTTGCAGTTGCTTTGCTTTTGACGTTAAATCCGCTGGGGACGCTGCATTTTGTGCGTTACAGAAAATGGATCAGAAATGGGTGTGTCTGAGCGCAGCGAGTTTCGCCCATTTCCCATTTTTTGTAATGCAGTAAAATGTGATGACGCACAGCGTCATCACCCGAAGGGCAAGTCTGCGGTCGCCTTTTGTTTGCTTACTTTATTTTGGCGAAGCAAAATAAAGTGAGTGGCTGCCGGGCCACCCCCGGCTTGCATCCACGAAGTAAGCACGAATTATTAAACGCTACTCCCAAACGGGGTAGGAAAATTAGAAGCAAAAAATATGAAACACGTCGCACGTAAACGCTTCGGCCAAAATTTCCTGACAGACCAGGTCGTCCTGGGCAACATCATCCGCGTGATAGACCCACGCCCCGACCAGACCATGGTCGAGATAGGCCCCGGCCTGGCCGCAATGACCCGCCTGCTGCTGGAATCGCTGACCACGATGCATGTGGTCGAGCTGGACCGTGATCTGGTCGCGCGGCTGAAGAAGAATTTTGATCAGGCCAA
Organism: Undibacterium sp.; assembly: GCA_043726505.1. GTDB lineage: Bacteria > Pseudomonadota > Gammaproteobacteria > Burkholderiales > Burkholderiaceae_D > Undibacterium. Next base: position 897 of record JAYSKH010000413.1, read on the forward strand.
ACTGATCGTGCATGAAGGCGATGCGCTGAAATTTGATTTTGGCGCGCTGCCGGTGGCGGAGGGCAAGAAGTTGCGCGTGGTCGGCAATCTGCCGTATAACATTTCCAGTCCCTTACTATTCCATCTGGCCGACTATGTAGACCAGATCGAAGACCAGCATTTCATGCTGCAAAAAGAAGTGGTGGAACGCATGGTGGCGGAACCGGGCAGCAAGGCCTACGGGCGGCTGTCGGTGATGCTGCAATGGCGCTACCACATGGAGCTGCTGTTCGTGGTGCCGCCGACGGCGTTTGATCCGCCGCCGCGTGTGGATTCCGCCATCGTCAGGATGATACCTAAGGCCGAGCGGCTGGCCTGCGATGTAAAGAAGCTGGAAGAGGTAGTCACCAAGGCGTTTTCCCAGCGCCGCAAGGTCGTGCGCAATTGCGTGGCCGGCATGTTCACCGAGCAGGAGCTGGTGGCCGTCGGCATCAATCCGCAAGACAGGCCCGAGACTATCCCGCTGGAGCAATACGTTGCGCTGGCGCAGTTGCTGGCTGCACGCTGACAGGTACAAGCAGCATCGGTTCCATGGGGCGGCCATCAGTGCCGCCCTTTCGTTTTTCTTCTCCTGGTTTTGCGGTATTGCGTTGACGGCTTGCCGCCGTTGTCAATCCGCACACAAGATTCAGCCTGATTGCAGGCGGCTCTTATGGAAATGACATACTTTCCCCTATAATCACCGGGACGATTTTCTCCCGACTGGATTGTTTGCCGCCGGATTTAACAGGAATATTATGAATATTACGAACACGCCCGAATGGAAAGCGCTGCTGGCCCATAAAGACAGGCTCGAGCATACGCACTTGCGCGACCTGTTTGCCGCGGACGCGCAGCGTTTTGCCAATTTTTCGGTTGAGCTGGATGACCTGCTGGTCGATTATTCTAAACAGAGGATAGACGCCGCCACGCTGGCCAGCCTGATAGAGCTGGCGCGCACGACCGATGTCACCGGTTGGCGCGACCGCATGTTTGCCGGTGAAAAGATCAATTCCAGCGAAGACCGGGCGGTATTGCATACAGCCTTGCGGCACCAGGATTTCACGCCTTTCCCCAACGAGGAAAACGATGTGATGCCGCAGGTCAGGGCGGTGCGCAAGCAGATGCGCGATATTGTCGAGCGCGTGCGCAGCGGCCTGTGGCGCGGCTTCAAGGGCGATGCAATACAGAATATCGTCAACATCGGCATCGGCGGCTCAGACTTGGGCCCTAAGCTAGCAACGCGCGCGCTGTCGGCACTGGAACATCCCGGCCTGACTTTTTATTATGTGTCCAATCTGGACAGCGCTCATCTGGCGCCGCTGCTGGAACAGCTGGACCCGCGTACGACGCTGTTCATCGTCGCGTCCAAGACTTTTACCACGCAAGAAACCTCCATCAATGCACAAACCGCGCGCAGCTGGCTGCTGGCGGCGGCGATGGAAGAATGGGCAATCGGCAAGCATTTCATTGCAGTGACTTCCAGCCCCGGCAAGGCGCATGAGTTCGGCATCCCGGACAGCAATATCCTGGAAATCTGGGACTGGGTCGGAGGCCGTTATTCGCTGTGGTCGGCGGTCGGCCTGTCGGTTGCGCTGGCAATAGGCATGAACGGGTTTGAGCGCTTGCTCAAAGGCGCGGAAACGATGGATCATCATTTCCAGCAGGTACCGCTGGAAAAAAACCTGCCGGTGCTGCTGGCGTTGATTTCAGTCTGGAACACCAATTTCCTCGGCGCCGAGACGACGGCAATCCTGCCGTACAATGAATCGATACGCCATCTGCCGGCCTTCCTGCAACAGCTGGAGATGGAGTCCAACGGCAAGACCGTCAGCCGTGATGGCGAAGCGCTGAGCTGCCGCGCCAACCCCATCGTCTGGGGCGAAATCGGCGTTAACGGCCAGCACGCTTTCTTCCAGCTATTGCACCAGGGCGGCTGGCTGATCCCCTGCGATTTTGTCGTTGCCGCATCCAGCGATTATCCGCTGCCGGGCCACCAGGCGCCATTGCTGGCCAACTGCCTGGCGCAAAGCTCAGCACTGGCCTTCGGCAAGACCGAAGCGCAGGCGCGCGAAGAACTGTCGGCTTCAGGCCTGAGCGACGCGATGATCGCCAAGCTGCTGCCGCACAAGGTATTTGCCGGCAACCAGCCTTCTACCACCATATTGATGCCCAGCCTGGATCCTTTCCAGCTCGGCATGCTGCTGGCGCTGTATGAGCACAAGGTATTCGTGCAGGGCGTGATCTGGGGCATCAACTCCTTCGACCAGTGGGGTGTGGAACTGGGCAAGCAGCTGGCCAACCGCCTGCTGCCCGCCATCACCGGCGACCAGGACTACGACATCAACCTGGATACGTCCACCAGCGGGCTGATCGATTACTTCAGGCGGCACGGGCACGTCTGAGGTAAATTCAGATTAACTTTTTGATGCATCGCGGGCAAGCACGCCTGCGATGCATGATGTGTGTGCCTCAGTATTCCGGCACTTCCAGCTTGCCCTCGGCGATCTCGATGATCTGCTCCGACAAAGGCTTTTCTTCCATACGCACGGCCAGTATCAGCGCCGGCAGCATCAGCCATGCAGCCCACGCATACACCGGCTCGAAAGCCGCCATCAGCTGTTCTGCGCTTGCCTGCCCTGGCATGGCAGAGGCCAGGATTGCGCCGAATACCGCCGCACCGGCCGCGCCACCTATGTTCTTGAAGTAGTTGAGAGCGCCGGTCGCTACGCCCAAGTCCTTGGCATCCACCGCATTCTGGCCGGCAAGCACGGTCACCTGGATGAACAGGCCGACGCCGATGCCGATAATGGCTAGCAGCACCAGGATCATCCACACCGGCGTTTCGGCGCCAATGCGGCTCAACAGATGCATGCCACCGCCGCACAGCAGTGCGCCGATGACCGGATATCTTTTGTAGCGCCCATTGCGTGCGATCAGGCTGCCGGACACCATTGCCGCGATGATCAGTCCCAGTAATAGCGGAATGATGCAGGCGCCGGCGCGGAAGGCGGACATCCCGAAAACCATCTGCAGCATCATCGGCACGAACAGCATGCTGATGAACAGTAGCGCTGCCGACAGGAAGAACAGTGCCAGCGACGCCGTAAAAATGCGGTTGCTGAACAGATGCAGCGGCGTGACAGGTTCCGCCGCCCGTCTTTCTACCCAGATGTAGATAATGCAGGCAGTTACAGTGGTGCAAGCCAGCGCGGCGATCTGCCACGATAGCCATGGATATACCTGGCCGCCGCAGACGGACAGCAGCAGGAAGGCAGACGTGAATACCGTCGCCAGCATGCCGCCCGCCAGATCAATGCGATGCTCACTGCTGCGGGTGGGCAGATGCAGCTTACGCGCGATGATGATGAAGGCGGTTATGCCTATCGGCACATTGATCAGGAAGATCCAAGGCCAGCTCCAGCGTTCGACGATAAAGCCGCCCAGCATGGGGCCGATGATGATGGCAATGGCAGGAACAATGCCCATCAGTGACTGGTACTGCGCCCGCTGCCTGGCAGGGATCAGGTCACCGACGATGGCCATCACCAGCGAATTGAGACCTCCGCCGCCTATCCCCTGGATGGCGCGGAACACGATCAGCCACAGCATGCTGGGTGCCATCGCACACAGCACCGAGCCGGCGACGAAGATGGCGACCGAGGCCTGGAAGACGGGTTTGCGGCCGGTCATGTCGCCCAGCTTACCGAAAATCAGCGTGGTCACCGCACTGGTCAGCAGATAAGCCGTGGCGACCCAGGTAGCGCTTGCGGTATCTCCCAGCGCCTGGCCTATGCCGTGCAACGCGGTGGCGACGACAGTCTGGTCCAGCGTTGAGATAAACAGCACCAGCATCAGCGGCACCATGATGGTCATGATGGCGCGGTGCGACAGCTCGCCGTCCTGGCGGGAAATGCTTGAAGTTGTCATGATATTTTCCTATATCTGGCCAAGGCCGCCATCAACGGCAATCTCGCTGCCGGTCATGTATGAAGCATCGTCGGATGCCAGGAACAGCACGCTGCGGGCAATTTCTTCCGGTTCGCCCCAGCGCCCCATCGGCACTTGCGCAGCCACCCATGCGCTGGCCTCTGGATTACTGGTAGCAGCAGCCGTCAACGGTGTGCGGACTGCGCCCGGGCTAACGACGTTGATACGGATCTTCCTTGCCAATACACGTTCATCCGCCGCCAGCGTGCGGGCAAGGCTGCGCACGGCCGCCTTGCTTGCCGCATATAGCGCATCGCCGGGGCGGCCTTTTTGTTGCGCCACCGAGCTGGTAAAAATCACCGAAGCGCCTTCACTCAGCAGCGGCAGCGCGTGGATGAAGCTGAAGAAAACGCCTTTGACGTTGATGCCAACCAGCTGGTCAAAAAATGCCTCGTCGGTTTCCAGGATGTCAGGGCATTCCGATATACCGGCATTGGCAAACAGGATGTCTATGCTGCCGTAGGCGGCACCGGCAATCTGCATCAGTTCCTTCACCTGCGCCGGCTGCGATACATCCGCACGCACGGCCAGCACGTCGCTGCCCAGCGACGCTCTGGCGCCATCCAGCCTGCTCTGGTCGCGGCCGGCGATGACCACAGTGGCGCCGTGTTCTCGGAATAGCCTTGCCGTTGCCAGGCCTATGCCGCTGCTTCCTCCGCTGATGACGGCGACTTTGCCGTCCAATTTTTTACTGTTCATAGTGTTTTCATCCTTTTTTCTTAGGTTTCGATCAATAAGTCATCAATTGATGACTTTTATTATCGATGCGCTTCATTGCGTTTGTCAACACTTGATGACAAAATACTGGAAAGAAGAATCAGGAGCATGAAATTGAGTAAAAAAGCGAACACCACGGTGAGTGCGGTACCGATAGATGCCATGCAGACAAAACCGTCGTCCTCCCGCAATGCCGGTGAAACCAGGGCCCGCATTCTGGCTGCAGCACGCCGGCGGTTCTCGCGTGAAAGTTATGAAAACGTCGGCACCCGCGACATTGCCGCTGATGCCGGTGTTGACGCGGCGCTAGTCAACCGCTATTTCGGCAGCAAGGAAAAACTGTTTGCCGAGGTGCTGGATGGCGGTTTTCGTCTGGACGAGCACATGCCAGCGCTGATGGACAAACTGGGCATGCATCTGGCGGGACAAATCATTGAAGATGGAGATGCGGCGGCAGAGGATGAGTTCGATGCGCTGCGCGTGCTGTTGCGCGCCACCGGCAACCCGCTGACGGCGGCTATGGTGTCTGAACGCTTTCACGCCGAATTTGTGCTGCCCCTTGCTGCGCTATTGACGGGCCGCGATGCCGAAGTGCGCGCCGCGCTGATCGCCTCCTATGTGATCGGCCTGGCGACAATGCGGCATGCACTGATGTCACCGGTGCTGGCGGGAGCTGCAAAGGACAAGGCGGCAACAATGGCAGGGAAAGCCATACAGGAGCTGGCAACGCCAGGCGTGTGACTCTGGGCAGGCCTTCGTATCAAAAATAGTAGACTTTTTAAATAACAGTACTATTATGGCAATGTGTTGTTAAATATTTATGCCTTCTGTCGCCAGGCAGAGATGAGCACACGCGATGGATAGGCTTGTCAGGCCCTCCAGGCAATAGCTGAACCAGCCAACCGCTCTTGAGGAGTAAGCATGCATGCCTACGTGAAGGAAACCAGAACCTTCCTTTTTGCGCACATGGTGCTGCTGTGTATTGTGTTGCTTGGATTTGGCCGGACGTTTTATCTGCGCGGCCTGTTCTTCAAGCAGCCGTTGCCAGATGCATTGCAGTTGCATGGCATTGCGCTGACGCTGTGGTTTGGAATCGTCGTGGTACAAGGCTTGCTGATGCAGACCGGGCGCAGGGCGTTGCATGCGCGGATCGCGTGGCTATCTATCCCTATAGTCGCTTGCGTTGTCTTCAGCGGCGCATGGGTCAATACGCGCCTGGCGATGCAACTGACATCGGCACGCGACCCGGAGAACATGTTTATCTGGGCAAACTACATGAGCCTGGTGTCGTTCGTCATGCTGGTAGCCGCCGCCGTGGTATATCGGCGGCGTCTGGCAACACACCATCGCCTGATACTTTTTGCTTCGATCGCCATCATCGGCCCTGCCTTTGCGCGGTTTGCGTTTTGGCCTGTGATGGGACTGGGGCTTGCTGCGGCTCCAGCGTTTGCGGTGGGCGGCATGCTGCTCTTCGTCATTATTGCGATCGGCTACGACCTCATCAAACTGCGCCGCGTGCAAGCCGCAACGCTGGCCGGGCTGGCGGGGATATTTGTGCCCTTGATTGCCGGCACGGCGTTGGCAATCTCAGGCATGGGTTTCGCATTGCTGCATGGTGCTTAGCGCAGCAGTAATGCTATTCGCGCCCGGTACTGCGCGATGGATCGTCACTCGGGCGCTGCAGGAATTTATTCCTTGCGTTCGATGAGCTCAATTTTGTAGTTGTCGGGGTCGGTCACAAATGCGATGACGGTTTTTCCACCTTTGACCGGCCCTGCTTCCCGCGTGACGTTACCGCCAACTGCTTTCACTTTTTCGCATGCGTCGTAAGCGTCTTCCACGGAAATCGCGATATGACCATAAGAGGTTCCCATTTCATATTGCTCAACGCCATAGTTATACGTGAGCTCCAGTTCGGCGTGATCCGGATTGTTGCCATAACCGACGAACGCCAGCGTGTATTTATATTCAGGATTATCTGAAGTCCGCAGCAGTTTCATACCGAGTACCTTGGTATAAAAATCGATGGATCTTTGCAGATTTCCGACGCGCAGCATGGTGTGAAGAATTCTCATCGCTATCTCTCTTTTGGGTAAGTTCCGTATTTTAAGCTGATTCCGGCTGGCGCACGAGAAGGTGTGTCGTCCAGTGACAGAAATGGATGAGAGGCGGCATCTGGTCGATGTGCGGCCGAGCGGCCATTCTTGCGATAGATTTATCTAAATTAAAAATACTCCTTACCATCCAGGATAAGTTGCGAGCAGGCGCAGCCATTGCGACAAACATCCTGCATCCCGCATGTAGGTCAATGCTTCCATCGCCGTCCAGGTGCATGGAACCCGCCGCAACCACGTAGAGTCCGGTCCTGACTGATAGAGCCAGATGATGGTCGCGGCCATCATCTGGCTCTCAGGTGCCATTGCGCGAAAATTTTCCCGCCAAAGTGCCATTTCTTCAGCATGGATGTGTCCTGTACGTTTGTTGAGGGCGCTCGGCGTGATACTGCGGTGATGGTCTCCGCTTTCTCCCGGGCAAAACAAATGATGCAGGCGGTGATGGCGTATCACGTCTGTCAGGGCGGAGTGGAAGGCAACCGGCGATTGCGCATTTTCGCTGGTGCACTGGCCTGCCAGCACGCCCATCCAATGTGCTTCTACGGGGTCCATATCCAGGCAAAGCGATATCAGTGCGCTCAGGCGAATTTCTCTGGCACGTGCATCGGAAAGCGTGTATCCGCACACCGCGCCGGCGGCGATGGCCAGCCCAAACAGAGGCTCTTCTTTGCTGATTCGTTCCAGGTTAGCTGACACTACTAGCTTGCATCCTTCTTCGGAGTTCTCCAGACCACTAAGGCCAAGAAAAGAAGAACAAGTATTTGCGTCTGAGTCGCGTGCTTGCATAGAGTCAGGCCGAGAAATGATACGAGAAAGATATGAATTCATGAAAGCAATTAAGAGTGACTTGTTCACTTGCATGTTATCGCTCACTCGCGAAATTGCGCTCCGTTTCTTGCTCTGTTATTTGCTCTGTTATTTGCTCCGTCATTTGCTCCGCTTTTTGCGAAAGTGTCGGCCTTGCCGCATTTTTTTACAATCAAATTTCAATAGCAAGAAGCGGGGTGCGGCAAGAGTGGAGTGCAATCAAAGTAGCGCCAACACACATATTTCTTGCGTGGCAAAAATTCTCTGAAACCGGAGGCGCCACGTATAAAAAAGACGGAGCTAATTTTGGACACATGTATATCACTTCCAGCACTACCACTAAATAGCAGGCTAACAGATACATCAGTGCTAAACCGTATGCTGCTGGAATCTGGAGAGATTGAAACACTTCTTTGCAAAGATGCTCCGGGCATACAGCTTACAACGGAAGCAGAGCGCGCAGAATCGCTGGATGCGCTGCTGTCAATCAGGCCCTCAGGTGACATGTGGGTATTTGGATATGGCTCGCTGATCTGGAATCCCGCGATCCGAACTGTTGAGCGCCGCACCGCCCGCATCAATGGTTGGCATCGCGAGTTTTGCCTGTCAATGCCGGCGGGGCGGGGCTCTCCAGATCGCCCCGGGTTGGCACTCGCTCTGGACGTTGGCGGCTCTTGTTCCGGTACGGCTTACAGGATTGCGGAAGACGATATCAAAACAGAGCTGTCTCTTTTATGGCGTCGGGAGATGCTGTGCGGTGCTTACATTCCCCGCTGGGTCGAGGTGCTGAACCAGTACGGAACTCCGTTCGGCAATGCCATCACTTTCACAATTGATTCCACAAGCGGCCACTATGCCGGCGGTCTGCCTATGGATTCGATCACCGAGAGATTGGCGACGGCGGCGGGTAGCCTAGGTAGTTCGGCGGATTATTTATTTCGTACCCGCGATGGGTTGCGGGCTTCAGGACTTGCAGATTGTGATATCGAGCTTCTCGCTACCTGTGTTGAAACGCTGCAAGCACAGAGGGATTGCTGGCAGCTTTGAAATATTAAAATCCAGTGGCAATAACATCAGCTTAAGCAGGCACAACAAACGCCGATCTTGTTCTGTTGTGCCTTGGCAAGACAGAATACATTCTGTGTGTTGGCGTACGGACAAATTTCTATAGCTGGTACAAGCTGAAACTGCTTACACAAACAGGAGACTGCGGTGAAGCGTTTTCCTCTCATATTAGCGGCATGCCTGATAGGCGTGCCTGCTGTCGCCATGCTGCCTGCCAGCGTATATGCGCAAGCTGCTCCCATCTATAGCCAGCAGGAGCTGGACCAGTTGCTGGCGCCGGTTGCACTGTATCCCGATCCACTGCTTAGCCAGGTATTGATGGCGGCGACCTATCCGATTGAAACCGTGCAGGCTTCCCGTTTCGTCAGGCAAAATCCCTCACTGAGAGGGAACGCACTGGCGCAGGCAGTGGCAAACCAGCCCTGGGACCCCAGCGTCAAGTCGCTGACGCAGTTTCCCGCTGTGCTGGCAATGATGGATGACCAGCTTGCGTGGACGCAGAAGCTGGGCGACGCCTTCCTGGCGCAGCAGGGCGCGGTGATGGATACCGTGCAGGCTTTGCGCGCCCGCGCGCAGGCCACCGGCAGCTTGCGCAGCAATCAGCAGCAGCGTGTGGTTGTGCAGGATGGCGATATCGATATTGAGCCGTATGCACCGGATGTTATCTACGTGCCTTATTACAATCCTACCGTCGTCTACGGCAACTGGTGGTGGCCGGACAGGCGGCCCATGGTATGGCAGCCGCCTGTCGTGTATCAGTCCCCGTCTTACGGCAGTGCGATTGCCACCGGCATTGCGTTCGGATTGGGAATAGGTATTGTCGCCTCCATTTTTGATGATGCGCGACCAGACTGGCGCAGGCATGATTTTGTCACTCATCGTGGCCCTGGTGGAAATCGCCTGCCCGGTGGCGGCGCTGTTTGGGCGCATAACCCTGAGCACCGGCACGGTGTCGCCTACAGAGATGCGCAGACGCGCGAGCGTTTCCAGCCACAAGCGGTTAATAATGGTGGGCGTGATGCCTATCGCGGGCGCGTGCCTGCCGGTCCGCCGCGGCCTCCCGGCGTTGCCGGTGTTCCGCAGGCGCCAAATCCAGTGAATGCAGGTAATGGCCGGAATGGACAGAATGCGGTGCCACAGCCGGGAATGCCCGCACGCGGGCAGGCTGCAAATCTTGGTCAAAAGCAGCTACAGACGCCGCCCGGTGTAGCGCCAGGAGCAACTGGGCAGCTGCGCATGCCGCATGGCGATCGTCCGCAACGACCAGACAACGTACAGCAGCAGCGTAGTTTTGCTCAGCGACCGCAGCAAAGCCCACAACAAGCTATACAGCAACCGCCGCAACGCGTCGAACAACGGCCCCAGCAAAACATCCCGCAAAACACTCCTCAAAATGCGCCGCGTAATTTCCAGCGCCCCGCGATGGAAAGAAGTCACCCGCTGATACCGTCCGGTCCAGCCAATGTGGCGCAGTCCAATGCAGACCGTGGCCGCGCCAGCAGGGAAGCGCGCGGCTTCACTCCGGCCATGCGTGCTGCGCCGCCGCCAAGGCCTGCTCAGCCGCCGCAAGCGCCCCGTGCACCACAAGCACCGCAAATGCAGCCAAGACCGCAGCCGCCGCAGCATGGCGGTCCCGCAGCGCCGCAAGGCCAGCACCCCAGATCCCATTAGGAGAAACAGCATGGACATGAAATTCAAAGCCTTGCCCATCGTTTTTTCCCTGGTGGCGACGGTGACAGGCGTTGCAGGCCTCACAGCTGCTACAGGCGAAGCACAGGCAGCGACAAAAAATGGTCATGGCACAACCAGGCACGCAGTACAGGCCAATTTCGCATCCGCCGATGAGGCCGTGGTCGGCCTGATCGCCGCTATGCGCAGCGATAACCACAAACTGCTGCATGAAGTGCTGGGTTCGCAGGCGGATCGTTACATCCGCTCGCCGGACGCTGACTTTGACAATACGGCGCGCAGCAAATTCCTGGCAGCCTATGATGAAAAATCTCGCATTGAGCTAAAAGGCGATACGCGAGCCGTGCTGCATATCGGCAATGATGACTGGCCCGTGCCTTTCCCGCTGGTGCAAGCCGGCGGCCGCTGGCATTTTGATACCAGAGCCGGCATACGGGAATGGCAAGACCGCAGGCTGGGCGAAAACGAGCTGTCGGCAATCCAGGTGGAATTGGCCTATGTTGATGCACAACGCGAATACGTGCTTAGGGACCATAACCAGGATGGCCTGTTGGAATATGCGCAGCGCATCGTCAGCACGGAAGGCCAGCATGATGGCCTGTATTGGCACAGCGCGGAAGGCGAGCCGGAATCGCCGATGGGCCAGGCCTTCGCCGACGCCGATAAGCCTATGCACGGAGCCGCGCGGCTGCAGGGCAGGCCTTTCCACGGCTATTATTTCCGTATCCTGACAGCGCAGGGAAAATCCGCGCCAGGAGGCGCGCTGGATTACATGGTCAGGAACAAGCTGATAGGCGGCTATGCATTGATTGCCTATCCGGCGAGTTACAGTGAATCAGGCATCAAGACCTTTATTGTCAACCATAACGGCACGGTCTACAGCAAGGATCTGGGGCCGCATACTGTATCCGCCGCGCAGGCGATCAAGCGTTTCGATCCCGACCGCTCGTGGAGCAAGGAAGCGCAATAAAATCTAACAGGCCGTTATTGCGTGTTGCAGTGCATTTTCAAATGCGTTAAAGATGCGCGATACGTGGACGTTCTTGTGTGCCAGCGGGCCGCGGCTGTCTTCTGCGTGGGCGAGCATCGTGGGGTTGGCTTCAAATACCAGGATACGGCCATCCGGCAGCACGGTGAAATCTATTCCTGCATAGTCCAGGTCCATGCGGGCGCCGATATCGGTGATGGCCTGCATGCCCGCGGCGCCCAGCACCTTCTCAGGGTGTTCCAGATAGTCTTTTTCCTCCTGCAATTTCCATGCGTGCGCCTCCATGTCGGCATTGAAATAGTGCACCATCCAGTGTTGAGATATGGCCAGGTGATAAGGGTAGGGTTTTCGGTCGACAAAAATCATCCGGTACTTGCGGTACCAGGAATCGGCGGAACGGTAGTCCACAAAGCGTGTTATGTAGACAGGGCCGCTCAGCGCAGTGCTGCATTGTCGCAGCTGCTGTTGAGTGTCTATGCGTACCAGGCCGGCGCCACCGTGCGAATCCACCGGACGGACGATCAAGGGAAGTTC
>JAYSKH010000414.1:0-1609 GCA_043726505.1 Undibacterium sp.
CCTGGAGCCAGTTCAAGATCCCGGCCTTTACGCCTGTGCTGCTGAATATTGCCTCGATCGCCGCCTCGCTGTTTTTGCAATCGCACCTTGAACACCCTATTTATGCGATGGCAATTGCCGTCTTCGCCGGCGGCGTGCTGCAGGTGGCAATCCAGATCCCAGCGCTGATGAAGATCGGCATGCTGCCGCGTTTGTCGATCAACCCGTTGTCTGGCCTGCGCGACCCCGGCGTGCGGCGCGTGCTGAAGAAAATGGGACCTGCCGTGTTTGCCGTCTCGGCCGCGCAAATCAGCTTGATGATCAATACAAGTATTGCTTCGCAATTGCGCGAAGGCAGCATCTCGTGGCTAACCTACGCCGACCGCCTGATGGAATTTCCAACTGCGCTGCTGGGCGTGGCGCTGGGCACCATCCTGCTGCCCAGTTTGTCGAAGGCGACCAACAACGGCGATAAGGAAGAATACTCGTCACTGCTGGACTGGGGCCTGCGCTTGACGTTCCTGCTGGCGATGCCGGCAGCGGTCGGCATGGCGGTGCTGGCGGAACCGCTGATCGCCACCCTCTTCCACTACGGGAAATTCACCGCTGAAGCGGCGCATATGTCGTCCCAGCCACTGATCGCCTACAGCGTTGGCTTGCTGGGCATCATTCTGGTCAAGACTCTGGCGCCAGCCTTTTACGCACAGCAGAATATCCGCACACCGGTAAAGATCGCCGTCGGCGTGCTGTGCGCCACGCAATTGATGAACTGGATTTTTGTGCCGCACATTGCAGTGGCAGGCCTGGCGCTATCAATCGGCCTGGGCGCTTGCCTGAATGCAGGCTTTCTCTATACCGGCTTGCGCAAGCGCGGCATCTATATGCCGCAACCAGGCTGGCTGTCCTTCTTTAGCAAGCTGGTGATCGCCTGCGCGTTAATGGGCGCTACCGCCTGGTTCGGCGCCGCACAAGTCAACTGGCTGGGGATGCAGCATCAAACGCTGCTGCGCATCGCCGCGCTGTTTGCTGTGATCGGCGCCTGCGGCATCGTCTACTTCGGTGCACTGCTGGCGATGGGCTTCCGTTTCCGCGACTTCAAACGCACCGCGCGCTGAGCGGAAGCATCAAGTCCACTGGCGACTTGATGCTTCCGAAACTTACGCGGATTTTTTTGCTTTGCGACGCGAAACCATCCCCAGCATTGCAAGACCGCCCAACAGCATGCCGTAGGTTTCCGGCTCTGGCACAGCCTTCACCGAAATGTTCCCGCCGTACAGGGCAAGCGTTGGATCACCGGTCACCGACCCCCACAGTTTCAGCACGAATGGCGAGCCGGCCGAGATGTCGAAAAAGCCAGAGCTGGAGCGTTTGCCCGTGCTGATTTCTTCAGGATCAAAGCCATTCAAACTGGCAGCCGTGATTTTGGTCAGAACGCCCGAATAGCTCAGCAACACTTCGTACTGGCCAGCGGCCAGTCCATAAAAATTGATAGTGTCGGAACCGTTCGTCGAGAACAGATTGCTGGTAGCAGAGAAAGTCGCGGTGTGACCATTGGTGATGGTCACATCTTGATCAGATGCGCTCGCAGTAAACGAGGCAGCAGCCATCAAGATGGCTACATACAGTTTTA
>JAYSKH010000415.1:0-3828 GCA_043726505.1 Undibacterium sp.
CTGCCGCGATATGGTTTTCCTTGATCAGGATGCCGTCATACAGCGCCAGCCGCTGGTTCTTGCCGCCGCCTACGCGCACCGCGTATTTCTGCGCCAGGCGCAAACCCGGCATGGTCTTGCGGGTGTCCAGGATAGCCGCGCGGGTGCCTTCTATGATCTGCACGTAGCGGCGCGTGGCGCTGGCCACGCCGGACAATAGCTGCAGGAAGTTCAGCGCATTGCGCTCTGCAGTCAACAAGGCGCGCGCCGGTGCTTCTATCTTGCAGACCACCGAGTCGGCGGCCATCAGCGCGCCTTCTGCATACAACCAGTGAATGCGGATGTCTGCGTCCACTCGTTTCATTACAGCCTCAAACCAGGGTGCACCGCACAGCACGGCCTGCTCGCGCACGATGACTTGCGCCTTCACCCATTCATCCGCCGGCACCAGCTTGCCGGTGAGGTCGCCGCTGCCTACGTCTTCTTCCAGCGTATCAACAATGTTGCGCTCAAACGCTGACTCCAGTTGCGCATCGAAAGGGGCGAAAGGATTGTTCAGCGTGGAAGTGAAGACTTGATTATTCGCGCTCATGCAGGGCCTATACCGGAAAACAGTTTTTGTTCTTGCGCCAGATCGCCGCTCGGGCGCACGTTGGCTTTTTTCTGTGCCGCAAAATCCAGCATGCGGTCTATGCAGACCGTGGCTTTCTTGCCTATTTCTGGGTCAACGTGGATTTCGTTGGCGCCATTTTCCAGCACCTGCGCCAGGTTGAGCAGGCCGTTCATTGCCATCCATGGGCAGTGCGCGCAGCTCTTGCAGGTAGCACTATTACCGGCAGTGGGAGCAACGATGAATTTCTTGTCCGGCGCGGCCATCTGCATCTTGTGCAGAATGCCGTTATCCGTCGCGACGATAAATTCTTTCGCGTCCATGTTTTTGGCCGCATTGATCATCTGTGTGGTGGAGCCGACCACATCTGCCAGCGCGACGACCGATGCTGGTGATTCCGGATGCACCAGCACTTTGGCGTTCGGGTATTCTTCTTTCAGCGTTTCCAGCTCTACCGACTTGAACTCATCATGCACGAGGCAGGAACCCTGCCACAGCAGCATATCAGCGCCGGTCTGCTTTTGGATATACGCGCCCAAATGTTTGTCCGGCGCCCACAGGATTTTTTTGCCCTGCGCATGCAGCTCGGCGACGATGTCCAGGCCTATGCTGGAAGTCACCATCCAGTCGGCGCGCGCCTTGACGGCGGCGCTGGTGTTGGCATACACAACCACGGTGCGGTCGGGATGCGCATCGCAGAACGCGCTGAACTCATCAGCGGGACAACCCAGGTCCAGCGAGCAGGTCGCGTCCAGATCCGGCATCAGGATACGTTTTTCGGGGCTGAGGATTTTTGCGGTTTCACCCATGAAGCGCACGCCGGCCACCACCAGCGTCTTGGCCGGATGATCACGGCCAAAGCGCGCCATTTCCAGCGAATCGGAAACGCAGCCGCCGGTTTCTTCCGCCAGATCCTGCAGGTCGGCATCGACATAATAATGCGCCACCAGCACCGCATTCTGCTCACGCAGCAATTGCTTGATGCGTAGCTTCAGCGCTTCTTTTTCGGTCGCGCTGGGCACGACAGGGATCTTTGCCCAGGCATTGGAAACGCAGCTGGTGCCACTGTCCATTTGCGGGCGTTCAAATTCTACAACTTTGGTCGCTTCGGTCTGCATGATTCCGTGGGGTCTTAAACGTCCGCTGCTTGCCTGGCAAGCCGCACACACCGGTGCGCGGGCATTTGTTGCCTAAAAAATTAAAGTTCTTAAAGTGTACCTCAGCTCAGGCTTCATCACAGAGAGGCCGGGCCGCTGCCAAGGCTTATGGATACAAACTGAGATCAACTGATGCCAAGGCAGAATGATACAGGAGCCGCGCTCCGTATCAAAATCGCTAGTGCATTCACTTCCCTTGCGATATATTCAATAGGTCGCTTAAAAATGTGGCAATGCTGTCGAATATGTTTATCGGTTTATAAATCTTATAAAATTACGGAGACACCCGAATGAAACATCGTTTGAAGAAAATAAGTACTATCCTGTCCTTCACCGCAATGGGCCTTGCTGGCCAGGCGCAGGCCGAAACTGTCAAAATCGCTTTTATCGATGCACTGTCCGGCGCATTTGCACCACCGGGCCAGACGGCGCTTAAAAACTTCCAGATGGTTGCCGATCTGGCAAACCAGCAGAAGTGGGCCGGCAACAACACCATAGAAGTCGTGGGTTTTGACGGCAAAGGCAGCCCGCAAGACTCCTCCACGCAGCTAAAAAATGCGATTGACCAGGGCTACCGTTATGTGACGCAGGGCGGCGGTTCCGGCGTGGCGTTTGCGCTGATAGAAGGCATCAACAAATACAACGAACGCAACCCTGGCAAAGAACTGGTGTTCCTGGATTTTGCAGCGCTGGATCCGGATCTGACCAATGCCAAATGCAGCTTCTGGCATTTCCGCTTTGAGCCCAACTCCGACATGCGCATGGAAGCGCTGACGAGCTACATGGCCAAGGACCAGAGCATCAAGAAAGTGTATATCATCGGCCAGAATTACGCGCTGGGCCATCAGGTCAGCCGCGCCGCCAAGGATTACCTGAAACGCAAGCGGCCAGATATCCAGATCGTCGGCGATGATCTGCACCCTATCGCCACCGTCAAAGACTTCTCTCCGTATGTGGCCAAGATCAAGGCAGCCGGCGCTGATTCCGTCATTACCGGCAACTGGGGCAACGACCTCGCGCTGCTGATCAAGGCCGCCAAGGACGCCGACCTGAAGGCCAACTTCTACACCTACACCGCTTACACCACCGGCGTGCCGACGGCGATGGGTGCAGCCGGCGCGGACCGCGTCAAAAACGTCAGCAACTGGAACATCAACAATGAAACCTTTGCCGGCCACGAGATTGCAGAAGCCTTCAAGAAAAAATACAACGAAGACTACTGGCTGATGTCCAGCCACAGCGTTATCGCGATGCTGTCCAAGGCCATTAAAGATACCGGCTCCACCGATCCGGTTAAAACCGCGTTTGCGATGGAAGGCATGAAAGTGAAGAGCCTGAACGGCGAAGTGGAAATGCGCAAATCCGATCATCAGGCGCAACAGCCCATCTACCTGACCACATGGACCAAGACCAACGGCAAGGACGTGAAATACGATCAGGAGAACACCGGCTATGGCTGGAAAACAACACAGAAGATCGATGCCTTTGTGGCAAGCCAGCCAACGTCGTGCCAGATGAAGCGCCCTGCTTCTTAAGCAGTAAAAGCGCGGCGTAAGCTCAGCGCAAGGGGCTTCCCGTCTGAAGCAGGCAGCAGCACGCAAGTGCGGCCAGCATCAGGCCGGAAGCCCCGCTTATTTAATTATCAAGCTTCTCTGTCGCCTTGAAAGTATGCAGACATGCAGGCCGCCCAATTAATTATTCCAGCCCGGCAGGCGCGGCGTAGAATAGTTCAGCGGGACAATGCTTTGCGTCGTCTTGTCCAAGCTCCCACGAGCATCACCAGCGAACGAGGAAATCATGAGCTTATTAAAACCCCCGACCTATGTAGTCGAGTTCACGCCAAAAACCATACTGGCGGTATTGTCCCCGGCGGCACTGGAAGGCGATGAAGTTGATCTGGATGTGTATGACCACCGCGATGTGGCACAGAAGTTTGAAGCCAAAGGCCAGCGGCAAAAAGAAGACAGGGACGTGTTCCGTGTAACCACCGCCACCGGCAACGACTCCAATACCTACGACTGGAACTACACCATCCTGCGTGAATCAGCCGACCGGCACCGCAAGATCAAGAAATAAGCACAG
>JAYSKH010000416.1:0-3651 GCA_043726505.1 Undibacterium sp.
CAGCATTGCCGCGCAATCCGATAACGTGCTGATCTATGCGACATCCAACCGGCGCCATCTGCTGCCGGAAAAAATGTCTGATAACTCTACCTACAGACACGGCGATGACGGTGATCTTCATCCCGGTGAAACGGTAGAGGAAAAAATCTCGCTGTCCGAGCGCTTTGGCCTGTGGGTGTCTTTTTATCCGTTCAAGCAGGATGATTATCTTGATATTGTCGCCCACTGGCTGCACACAATGGGCTGCAACGCCGCCCAGATAGAGGCTGCACGTGGCGATGCGCTACGCTGGGCATTGCAGCGCGGTTCGCGCTCCGGGCGTGTTGCCTGGCAGTTTGCCAAGGACCACGCCGGCAAGATGGCGGAAGCCTGACTCATTTGCCGGCTGCATTGTTGCGGCCGGCGTCACTTTGCATCACTCCCTTTACTGATGCCCATGTCCAAACCTGTTGATGTTGCCGTAGGCATCCTGCTGACGCCGGATGGCGATGTATTGTTGGGCCAGCGCCCCGCTGGCAAACCCTATGAAGGATATTGGGAGTTCCCAGGCGGCAAAGTGGAGCCGGACGAAAGTATTCTGGACGCGCTGAAACGAGAGTTTGTGGAAGAGCTCGGTATAACTATATTGTCAGCCGAGCCCTGGTGCTGCATAGAACATGTTTATCCGCATGCGCACGTCCACCTGCATTTCTATATCAGCCGCGAATGGCAGGGTGAACCACAGAGCCTGGAGGGCCAGGCATTTGCATGGCAGGGTAAAGTGGCTTTGTCCCCATTATTACCGGCAACCATTCCCTTGCTGGAGTGGCTGGACGACTTTCGTACTCAACAAAGCCTGTCTTCCTAACGGGTCGCTTCGACTTTGCCTCTAAATGGGGCATTTTCTTTCACTGCCATCCTCTGTAGCGGGTATATTTCGCATTAGGCCTTCGCAAGCGGCATATTGATCCATGGAAATGTATCGTTTTCATTACATTGTATTTAAATTGATACAGTGTCTGAATTTGACTACACCATAGAAGTTATACTGTCACTTTGCAGCAAAGCAAAAAATCACTGTATTGAAATATGTACAGCTGAAAATTTAAAATTCCGATGAAAATTTCTTAAGCGCTTGAATTCTTTCAATAAAATTTTGTGGCACGGGCTTTGCTATAACAAAAACCATGCTGGCGGATTACACGATCATCAGTGGGATGTGTCGGTGCACTAAAAAAGCTTTAAAAGCAGAGTGTTTCAAAACGGAGATAGTTTGATGCAGCAACCAGCAGGAACGGCCGGGGCCATACTGACGATAGATTTGGGCGCAGTGCGCAGTAACTATCGTCTGCTACGTAGCCAGCTCGGCTCCGCGCAGTGCGGCGCGGCAGTGAAGGCAGACGCGTATGGTCTGGGCGCCGTGCGCATCTCGCAAGCATTGTTTGCCGAAGGCTGCCGTCATTTCTTTGTCGCGCATCTGGACGAGGCGATCGTATTGCGCCCGCATTTGCCTGAGCAGGCCAGTATCTATGTCATGCACGGCTCGCCGGTCGGTTACGAAGCCGAATTCCTGGAGCACGGCTGCATTCCCGTATTGAACAGTTGCCAGCAGATACTGGCCTGGCGTGAACTGGCCCAGCAAAAGCAGATTGCGTTGCCTGCGATTATCCAACTGGACACCGGCATGTCGCGCATGGGCATGTCACCGCGCGAAGTGCAGGCGTGGCTGGCAGATCCTGAATTTATCGATGGCATCGACCTGCAATACCTGATGAGCCATCTGGCCTGTGCCGAAGACCAGCAAAGCCCGATGAACGGGCAACAGTTGCAGACTTTTAAGGCGCTGCGCGCGCAGCTGCCAGATTGTCGCGCCACGCTGGCAAATTCTTCCGGCATCTTCCTTGGCCCCGATTTCCATTTTGACCTGGCACGGCCGGGCGCTGCGCTGTATGGGCTGGCGCCGGTTGCGGGTCAGGCCAACCCTTTGCAGTCGGTCGCCCACCTGCAGGGAAAAATTATACAGACACGCGAAATTGCCGCCGGCACGGGGGTTGGCTACAGCCTTACCTACCGCAGCACGCAGGTGCGCCGCATCGCCACCGTTGCCGTCGGCTATGCAGACGGCTGGCTGCGCAGCCTCAGCAACAGGGGCGTCGCCTATATAGGAGACAAGGCCGCACCGATGGTGGGTAATGTCTCGATGGACACGATTACACTGGACGTAAGCGATGTTGCACTGGAACTCCTTTATCCGGGAGCACTGGTCGATCTGATTTCCACAAAAAATACAGCCGACCAGGTAGCGGAACGTGCAGGCACCATAGGCTACGAAATTTTAACCAGCCTGGGATTGCGTTATCAGCGCCATTACATGGACATATCCGCTGATCAACAATAGACCAACCGTCATATAAGTTAATTCAGGCAAGACCAGGCTTTCGGGGGAGTACGAATGAAGGTATTGATTTTAGGGGCGGGCGTCATCGGTACCGCATCGGCTTATTATCTGGCCAAGGCGGGACACGAGGTAACAGTGGTGGACAGGCAGGCTGCTGCCGGCCTCGAAACCAGCTATGGCAATGCGGGCGAAGTATCGCCGGGATATTCGGCCCCATGGGCTGGCCCTGGCGTGCCGCTGAAGGCCGTCAAATGGCTGATGATGAAACATAGCCCGCTGGCTATCCGGCCCAGCCTGGATCCGCACATGTGGCGCTGGGTGACGCAGATGCTGATGAACTGCACGACCAAGCGCTACGAAATCAACAAGGGGCGCATGCTGAGGCTGGCTGAATACAGCCGCGATTGCCTGCAGCAGCTGCGTGCCGATACCGGCATCCATTACGACGAGCGCACGCAGGGAACGATGCAGCTGTTCCGCAACCAGCAGCAGCTGGACGGGTCGGCGACCGATATCGATATCCTGAAGCGTTACGATGTGCCGTTTGAAGTGCTGGACCAGGCTGGTTGCTTGGCGATAGAACCCGCACTGGCCAATGTACGACAAAAATTTGTCGGCGCGCTGCGCCTGCCCGGCGACGAGACCGGGGATTGCTTCAAGTTTACGCAAAATCTTTCCAGGCTGGCGGAAGAGCTGGGCGTCAAATTCCACTATGGCGTCAGCATCAAGCGGATCCTGAAAGAGGGTGACCGCATCACTGGCGTGCAAACATCCGCAGGCGATATGACAGCCGACCGCTACGTGCTGGCGCTGGGCAGTTATTCGCCTATCCTGTTGCGCGAGCTGGATATTAAAATCCCAGTCTATCCTATCAAAGGATATTCGATCACGGTGCCGATTACCGATGCACAGCGCGCGCCGGAATCGACAGTGATGGATGAAACTTTCAAGGTGGCGATTACCCGTCTGGGCGACCGCATCCGCGTCGGCGGCACGGCGGAAATCGCCGGTTATAACCTGGAACTGCGCAAGGACCGTCGTGATACGCTGGAGCATTCTGTGACCGACCTGTTCCCTGGCGGCGGCGACGTCGCAAAAGCCGAATTCTGGTGCGGCCTGCGGCCGATGACGCCGGACGGTACGCCGGTAGTAGGCCCCACGCCTTACCGCAACCTGTTCCTCAATACCGGCCGCTTGCCGGACACCACATCGGCGATCATGCGGCCGGAGCCTGCCGCCATGGTCCAGCCCAGGGTGCCGTGGCCGGTATTGAG
>JAYSKH010000417.1:0-1957 GCA_043726505.1 Undibacterium sp.
GGCCCGCCATGTATGTCACACGTTTAATGCTGAATAGTGCGCGCGCAATACCTGAGCTGGTATGGGCATCCATCATGCTGATCGCAGCGGGGCTTGGTCCCTTTGCCGGCACTATTGCGCTGGCCGCGCATACCACCGGCGTGTTGGGCCGGCTGTTTGCCGAAGCGCTGGAAAATGCATCGCCATTGCCAGAATCCACGTTGCGCACCAATGGCGCTACTGCGATTGCCGCCTTTTTATACGCAACGCTGCCGCAGCGGCTGCCGCAGATGCTGTCGTATACGCTATACCGCTGGGAAAACAATATCCGCGCCGCGGCCATCCTCGGTGTAGTAGGTGCGGGCGGCCTGGGGCAGATGCTGAAGTACCACCTGTCGCTGTTTCAAATGCCGACGGCAGCGACCGTAATTGTGGCGATGCTGCTGATGGTGGCAATGGTGGACGGATTGAGTTTTGCCATCCGCAGATGGCTAGTGAACTGATTAGGCGACTGTTTCGCGGTGGTACACTGACTATCAGACGGCCCTAAGACAATCGACGATCTTCATCCTGGCCGCGCGCCACGCCGGAATGAAGCCGCCGATGAAGCCCATGAACAGGGAAAACACCAGCGTCTGCACAGCGATGCCCGGCGTCAGCTTGAACTGGAATGCCAGTTCGCTGAAGGTCTGGAAATTGGTGGTGGAGATATCCACCGCCTGCATCCACGATGCGGCAAACAAGCCCAGCACACCGCCTACCAGCGACAGCAAAAGCGACTCCAGCAAAAACGCACCCAGCACCGCGCCACGCCGGAATCCCAGTGCGCGCAAAGTACCTATCTCCCCCACCCTCTGCGCTACGGCGGCAAACATCGTGATCATCGCGCCGACCACTGCGCCAATTGAGAAGATGATGGAAAGGCTCATGCCCAGAATGCGGATGAAAGTGGCCAGCGCTTCGCTCTGCTCTGAATAAAACTGGATCTCGGGTTTAGCATCCACCTGCAGACGCGGGTCATTGTCGATGACAGCCTTGATGCCGGCAAGCGCCGACTGGTCCGCCAGACGGAACACCATCGTCGAATAACTGTTGCGCCGGAAGGCCGCCATCATCTGCTCGGAATCGCCCCAGATTTCGCTGTCAAAACCGGTTTTGCCGGAATCAAAGATACCGACCACGATCCAGTCACGCTGCGCAAAATGCAACGTCTCGCCCAGGCCGGTGCCGCGAAAACCCTTGGCAATCGCATGCCCGGCAATGATCTCGGATGTGCCGGGGCGGAACATGCGGCCCTGTATCATCTTTACCTGCGGCCGCAGTTCCAGCCCCAGCGCCGACGTACCGCGCAGCGTGACGTTGCTGGGCTTGCCGTTGCTGCGCTTGGGCAGGTTGTTCAGCACCACCGGCTCTTTGCTGACCAGCCTGCGCCCCTCGCCGTCGGTCGCTATGCCCGGCAGGCTTTCTATGATAGCTGCCTGATCACGCGCAATGCCGCTGTTGATTTCTGCGCCGGCGCCCTTGCGCAGGATCAGCACATTGTCCGGCTGGCCGGTAGCAACCAGCGTGGCGCGTATGCCTTCGCTCATCATCAGCACCACCGCAAAAACAAAGATCACCAGTGCCATGCCACCGGCCGTCAGCAGCGTCGTCACGCGCCGCACCCACAGGTTGCGCGCAACGTAGGAAAAAGGGATCAGCTTCATGCGACCTGCCTCAGGCCATTGACGATACTGATGCGGCTCATCTTCCAGGCCGGCCACGCCGCAGCGACGATACCGACGATCAGGCTGGCCAGCAATTGCAGCCCTATCGTTGCTTCGGATACCCTGAACTGCGGAAACAGTGTGCCAACTGCCTTGGCAAACGCAGATGCAATCGGCAACGTGACAAGGATGCCCAAACCGCCGCCTATCAGCGCAATGACCAGGCTTTCGCCAAACAGCAGCTTGACGACAAACCCGGGAGAAAACCCCAG
>JAYSKH010000418.1:0-12997 GCA_043726505.1 Undibacterium sp.
CTCAGGCGCAGGCTGATCTGCTCAAAACTTTCCATCGACACCGAATAATGAAAGCCCTCAAACACATGGCCGTTTTCCTGCATCCGCCGGCGGATGGGAAACCCCGATATGGGCGACCGCCCCATGCCGTGTACGTACAGGATATGCATCTTTTATCCTCCTATTGCTCACCCCACGTCATTAACGGGGGCAAGCTTGCAGCACTGAGCTCAATATGGATTACTTTGCGGCTGACCGGATTTGCAGCCTTACTGGAAGAGTGTAGCAGCAGAGGCTTCATCACCAGTAAATCACCGGCCTGAACGCTGCAGCTGACATGTGCACGATCTTTGACAAGCGCCGGAATATCACCGGAAGGTAATTTCCCCAGCAAATGGCTGCCGGGAATCACTTTCAGGGCGCCGTTATTTTCATCGGCATCATCCAGCGCTACTCTTAAGGTAATGATGGATTCGAGTATTTCAACCGGCGGCTCAACGTAATCCACGCCGTCCTTATACGTCCACTTCGCATATCCGGTGGCTTCCGCTTTAGCGGATACGGCAATGGACAAATCCTGATGCCACGGCACCAGCCAGTTATGTGCGAGGTTTTTATTGAAAAACAGGCTCCTGACAGGCTTCGCCGCAGCATATCCCAGTGCCCCCATCAATTCGGCTAGCCTGTCGTTCAACAGGAGGCCATTGATCTGCGGTACACGGGTTAACAGGTTTCTAAGTCCGTACTGATCCGCTATGGGTTCGCAGCACTGAGACAACGCATGCAATTCTGCCTGCCCCAGAAAGTTCCTAACGATTGCGTACCCATTGTCCTCGAAAGCAGAGCGCATGCTGGTAGAGCTAATTATGCAGCCAGTACGCGGCGTAGCCAGGGGCCTATATCGTCAATCTCTTCCTGGCAAACCGAGTGTTGCATCATGTATTCATGCCATTCGATTTTGTAGCCCATTGCTGCCAGCAGGTCGCGCGACTGTTCTGCGCGCTGGATCTGTATCATCTGGTCGCCACGGCCGTGGGCCTGGAATATCGGTGTATCCTGGTTGGCGGCGCTGCGCTCTGCAGCGACCAGATCGCGCAGCGGCAGGTAGCCAGACAGGCATAACAGGCCGCCCAGCTTCTGCGGGTAGCGCAGGCCGGTTTGCAAAGTCATCGCACAGCCTTGCGAGAAACCGGCGAGGATGATGCGTTCTGCAGGGATGCCGCGGGATATTTCACGCTCAATCAATTGCTCGACGGATGCCTGCGAAACGCGCAGGCCAGCTTCATCTTCGCGCCTGGCGAGATCCGTCCCCAGGATGTCATACCAGGAGCGCATTACATAGCCGTTATTGATCGTGACCGGCATCGTGGGCGCATTCGGAAATACGAAGCGTATGCCTGGGCATCCGCTCAGATCCAGTTCCTTGGCGATGGGCACGAAGTCATTTGCATCGGCGCCCAGGCCGTGCATCCAGATGATTGCCGCGCTAGGGCTTGGGCTGCTTTCCAGTTCTATGGTGTCGAGTAGTGTGCTCATGGCTTTGTACGTTGAAGGAAATAAAATTTGATTGCGCAAACAAGGACCGCACATGGCAGCCAGATTGTCAGCAATTCCGACTGGATGACTTCCAGACCGCGGGCGGTCATAAAATTATGCAGGCCGATAGGGGAAACCTGGATAAATTGCTCAGGAAAGAAATATCGCTGCTGTGAAAACGGCCAGAAAAATTCCACACCTAATCCTCCCGTTGTCATTGCATCCAATACGCCATGCGACGCGGCAGCAATAAAAACGAAACCGAACACGCTGAACTTGTCTGCACCCAGATACTTGGCAAATGCAGCAAACGTGGTAGCAACAACAGCGGCAAAAGCCAGCGAATGTGTAAATCCACGATGTCCAAACGGAGAGTCATAAGCGATACCGAATTTGAACGTCAAAACATCCAGATCAGGCAGCATTGCACACAACATGCCAACAACAATCAGCCGCCACGGATACTTGCTCCGGTTTAAAACCAGCCCCAGAGACAAGGGTATTACCGCGTGCGAGATAATTGTCGCCATTTATTTGGCACGCACCGCCGATTTAGGCCGGAACGCCTTGCATACGGTATCGTTGGTTTCTATGTACGGCCCGCCTATCAGGTCTATGCAGTAGGGCACCGCGGCAAAGATGCCGGAAACGATCTGCCGGCCTTCAGCGTCCTTCAGGCCTTCCAGGGTTTCCCTGATGGACTTGGGCTGGCCGGGCAGGTTCAGGATCAGTGCAGCGTGGTCTGCTGTTTCACGGATTACCGCTACCTGCCGGGACAGGATGGCCGTAGGTACGAATTGCAGGCTGATCTGGCGCATTTGCTCACCGAAGCCGGGCATTTCCTTTGTCGCTACCGCCAGCGTCGCCTCAGGCGTCACGTCCCTCCTGGATGGGCCAGTGCCCCCGGTCGTGATGACCAGGTCGCAACGGCTGGCATCCACCAGTTCGATCAGCGCCTGTTCTATCGCAGCACGCTCATCGGGGATCAGGCGGGTTTCCATGGTCCAGGCACTGCTGAGGGCTTTGCCGAACCATTCTTCCAGTGCCGGCAAGCCCTGATCCTGATAGACCCCGCTGGAGGCACGGTCGGAAATGGAAACCAATCCTATTTTCAGGGTATCAGCAGCTAGATTGCTGCTGACGGAGTCAGTCGTCATCTTGCTCGTCGTCATTGTCCTCTACACCATCTTCATCGCCATCCAGATCTGCGCCGCCATTACGGGCAGCAGCGACCTGCTTCAGTATCTGGAAGATTTCGCGATAGGCTTTAGGCGGTTTGTTTTCTGCCTGTTCCTTGCGCGCGTTACGGATCAGCGTGCGCAGGTGCTGCACATCCAGGTCCGGGCTTTCCGCCAGCAGTTCTGTCAGTGCTTCGGGATCGGTCAGCAACTTCTCACGCCGGCGCTCCAGCGCATGCATGGCTGCGGTGTCTGCCTTGGACAAGCCTTTCCAGCTGTCCAGGGTTCTCTGGATGGCGGCGATCTCTTCTTCATCCAGCGTGCGCATTTTCTTGCCCACATATTGCATCTGGCGGCGACGGCCTTCATGGTCCTTGATCTGCTGGCATTCAAGGATGGCATCGCGGACATCTTCCGGCATAGGCACACGTTTGACACGGTCGCGCGGCTGCTCGACCAGTTCCTGGCCCAGCTTCTGCAACGCGGTCATCTCGCGTTTCAGCTGTGATTTGGAAGGGCGTTCGTATTCCTGCTCGAACTCGTTGGATTGGAAGCCTACTGAGCCTCTATTTGGATTTGGCATATTTCTGGCGCCTTTATTCTATAAACTTATTGAAACGACTGCTATGATACCCTCTTTATCCGTACACCCCAAATTACACAGCCTATGAGCCAACCCGTTTTTACCCATACGCAGGATCAATTGAAGCAAATTGCGCAGGATATGCTGCGGTTTGCGCGTGAAAAAGGCGCTTCCGACGCCGCCGTGGAAATCAGCGAAGGCGGCGGCTTGTCCGTCAGCGTGCGCAAGGGTAAGGTCGAAACCATAGAGCAAAACAAAGATAAAGGCATAGGCGTTACCGTCTATATTGGCCAGAAGCGCGGCAACGCCAGCACCTCCGACTTTTCGCAGACTTCATTGCAGGCGACGGTAGAGGCGGCCTATAACATCGCCCGCTTTACCGCGGAAGACGATTGCGCCGGCCTGCCAGAGGCCGAGTTGCTTGAAATGCATCCCAAAGATCTGAAATTGTGCTATCCATGGCTGATTTCGGCGGAAGAGGCCATAGAACTGGCCACCCGCACCGAAGCGGCGGCCTTTTCCGTGGATAAACGCATCACCAATAGCGAGGGTGCCGGCGTCCACGTGCAGCAGTCGCATTTTGTTTCTGCCAATTCGCGTGGTTTTATCGGCGGCTATCCATTTTCGCGCCATACAATATCGGTAGCGCCTATCGCCGGCAAGGGCGCGCGCATGCAACGGGACGATTGGTATTCGTCGGTGCGCAATGCAAAGAACCTGGCAAAGCCGGAAGAAATCGGCATTTATGCCGCACAAAGGGCGCTTGCGCGGTTGAATGCCCGCAAACTGGATACGCGCAAATGCCCGGTGCTGTTTGAGGCGCCGCTGGCAGCAGGCCTGGTGGGAGCATTCGTGCAGGCGGTGTCAGGTGGCGCGCTGTACCGTAAATCAACTTTCTTGCTGGACACGCTCGGCACCAGCATTTTTCCGTCCCACGTGCAGGTGACAGAAGATCCGCATGTGGTAGGTGCGGTAGGATCATCGCCGTTCGATGATGAAGGCGTCAAGACGCAGCGCCGCAACGTTGTTGACAATGGCGTGCTGCAGGGTTATTTCCTGTCATGTTATTCCGCGCGCAAGCTGGGCATGCAAACTACGGGCAACGCGGGCGGCTCGCATAATCTGAAGATGAGTTCATCGCTGACCAAACGTACCGATAATTTCAGGGCCATGCTGAAAAAGCTCGATACCGGCCTGCTGGTAACGGAACTGATGGGGCAGGGCGTGAACTATGTAACCGGTGATTATTCACGCGGCGCATCGGGCTATTGGGTGGAGAAGGGCGAGATTCAATATCCGGTCGAAGAAATCACCATTGCCGGCAATATGAAGGAAATGTTCCAGCAGATCGTTGCCATTGGCGCCGATTCGCTGATACGCGGCACCAAGGAAACCGGCTCCATCCTGATTGAGAGCATGACTATCGCAGGAAGTTAATCCAGCGCTGGTTTCAGGTTGACCAAATCCCCGCTATCGACATCGTCACTGATGTTGCGGCGGGGATTTTTGTTTTCAGACTGCTTGAGGTTGGAGTTGGGCCAGTTTGGACAAGCGCAGCGATATCGCCAGCGCACCGATCAGCAATGTGGCCAGCACCATCACAACGCCATTCCAGCCATCGAATTTCCACACCAGGCCGGAGCAGGAACCGATCAGGCTGGAACCCAGATAATAGGAAAACAGATACAGTGCAGAAGCCAGTGCCTGCGGCGGCTGCGCGCGGCGGCCTACCCAGCTGCTGGTGATGGAATGCCCGCCGAAAAAGCCGAACGTGCAAAGGGCGATGCCAGCCACAATTAACGCCAGATTATGCGCCAGTGTCAGCAGCAGGCCCGACAGCATCACGCTAATCAGCATCCACAACACGCGCCGGCGGCCGAATTTGTCGGCCATCTTTCCTGACCATACCGAACTGAATATGCCGATCAGATACAGTGCCGAGATGGCGCCGACTGCACTCTGGCTCATGCCAAATTCGGGTGCGAGCAGGCGGTAGCTGATGTAGTTGTACACGCTGACGAAACACCCCATCAACAGAAAGCCGGTCAGGAAAAACCAAGGCAAACCGTCATCCCTGAAGTGCTTG
Organism: Undibacterium sp.; assembly: GCA_043726505.1. Lineage (GTDB taxonomy): Bacteria > Pseudomonadota > Gammaproteobacteria > Burkholderiales > Burkholderiaceae_D > Undibacterium. The sequence goes on from JAYSKH010000418.1 coordinate 5,363, forward strand.
ATGATGGAGCCCGGCATTGCGGCAAAGCTCAGTGCGCGCTTGCTGAAGTTTCTGGAAGGCGGCAGGCTGCGCAGGAATTCGGCAGCCGCTGCCAGGCCTGCCACGCCGACGATCAACAACGCAATGCGCCAGCTCAGATGGTCGCTGAGCACGGACGCTACCACACGCCCGGTCATGCCGCCAAAAGCGCTGCCGCCTATATACAGACCCATCGCATACCCCAGCGACTTAGGTTCTATTTCTTCGCTCAGGTACGCCATTGCCACTGCGGGCAACCCTGCCAGCACGATGCCCAGCAGCGCACGGCAGGCCAGCAACTGCGCATAGTTCTGCACAAAAGCGCAGCATACAGTCATGACGGCAGACGCGAACAGTGCAAAGCACATTAGCGGTTTACGGCCTATTGCGTCGGACACGGCGCTGGCAAACAGCAAGCAGATCGCCAGCGCTGCTGTGGAAATGGATAGAGACCAACTGCTTTCGGACGGGCTCAGATGGAATTCATGCGAAAACAGCGGCATCAGCGGCTGCACGCAATACAGCAGCGCAAACGTGGAAAAGCCGCCAAAAAACAGCGCGCGCTTCACGCGCTGGAATTCGGGCGTGCCTATTTGTATCTGTGCCGGCGCAGTTATTGTCGCACCGGGCAATGCGGGGGTGTGCATATCAAGCTCTTTGGAGATCATGCGATGAGATCCGGCTTGGACTCACGATGAATAACATAGTAGTTTTATGCTTTAATGCAGTCCAATATATATTAATATGACTTTTCATACTTTAAACAGATAACAGGCCATGGAACTGCGCCATCTCCGCTATTTTGTCACGGTCGCCGAAGAACTCCACTTCACACGGGCAGCAGAACGGCTGCACATCGGCCAGCCGCCATTGAGCCAGCAGATACAAGCGCTGGAACAGGAGATCGGCGTGCGCTTGCTAGAGCGCAGCAAGCGCTGGGTCAGGCTGACTCCCGCCGGCAAATCCTTTCTGGATGATGCGAGAAAGATACTTGCGCTGTCCGAGCAGGCCGGGCAAACCGCCCGCCGCATGGACAGGGGTGAAATCGGCGAACTGCGTATAGGATTTACGCCATCCACGCCTTTTACCGAAATTTTCCCTACCGTCATCAATTTATTCAGAAAGCAATTTCCGCAGGTAACGCTCAGTCTGCGCGAAATGCCTACCTTGCGGCAGCTGGAAGCGGTGGCAGAGCGCCAGCTGGATCTGGGTTTTATCCGGCCAACCGAGATGGAAATTGCTAAAAATATCGCGTTGACGGTGCTTAGCGTCGATCCACTGCTGCTGGTGATGCCGGCAGGGCACCGGCTGGCCAAACTGGCATCGATCCCGTTCAGGGAACTGGCGGCCGAATCCTTCATCATGTATCCGCACCGGGCGGGCACCGGCCTGTCGCGCCAAGTCGAACATCTGTGCAGGGAGGCAGGGTTTGAACCGAGGATCGTGCAGGAGGCCCAGGAAGCATCGACGATTATAGGCCTGGTGGCGGCGGGATTCGGCGTTTCCATCCTGCCGGAATCTTATAAAAACATACAACTAAGCGGCGTCAGCTATCGTCCCATGGCCGGAGCTGCATCAAAGACTACACTGATGCTGGCCCATTTGGCGGATGACGACAATCCGTTGAAAACGGCCTTCGTGCAGCTGGCCGAGGCCGCCAAACTGAAGACGCCAGGCTAGCCGTCCATGTAAGCACCCAATCAAGCTCCCAGATACGCCTCTATGACGCGCGGATTGTGCAGCAGGTTTTGCCCGCTGTCGGCCAGCACGATCTTGCCGTTTTCCAGCACGTAGCCGCGTTGCGCTATTTTCAGCGCCTGGCGTACATTCTGCTCCACCAGCAGAATGGTCAGGCCGGTCTGGTTGATTTCTTTCAGTACGCGGAAAATTTCCTGCACCATCAGCGGTGCCAGCCCCATCGAAGGCTCATCCAGCAGCAGTACGCGCGGCTTGGCCATCAGTGCGCGGGCAATTGCCAGCATCTGCTGTTCACCACCCGACAAATTGCCTGCCAGGCCGGTTTCGCGCGTTTTCAGTACCGGGAACAAGGAAAACACCCAAGCCAGGTCTTTCAACACCTGTAGCCTGTCTTTGCGGGTGTAGGCGCCAAGTTCCAGATTCTCGCGCACGGTTAGCGTGGTCAAGATGGCACGGCCTTCGGCTACCTGCACGACGCCGTTCTGCACAATGCGGTGCGGCGGGAGCTTGGTCAGGTCTTTGTCATCAAGCATGACTTGGCCAGCGTCCGGTTTCAGCAGGCCTGAAACTGCCAGCAGCGACGTGCTTTTTCCGGCGCCGTTTGCGCCGACCAGTGCCGTGATCTCGCCTTCATTCAATTCCAGGCTGATGCCTTTAACGGCTTCGATATGGCCGTAGGAAACGGCAAGGTCGCGAATCTGCAGGATTACGCCCATGCCTCGTCCTCCTTGCCAAGATACGCCTCGATAACGGCAGGATTGCTGCGAATTTCTGCAGGCGGGCCCTCGGCGATGATCTTGCCGAAATTGACAACGGCAATTTTTTCGCACAGTTCCATCACGAAGCGCATATCGTGTTCGATCATGAAGATGGTGAAACCTCTTTGCTTGATGTTGACGATTTCCGCCATCAATTCTGTTTTTTCTGCCGGGTTCATGCCGGCTACCGGCTCATCCAGCAGCAGCAGTTTGGGTTCGGTTGCCAGTGCGCGCGCAAATTCCAGCTTCCTTTGCTCGCCGTAGGACAGATTGTCTGCCAGCATCTGGGCCTTGTGATCCAGTCGCACCCACGACAGCAACTCCATCGCGCGTTCGCGCGCCTTGCTCTCTGCAGCCCTGAAACCGCCGAGATTGAACAGGATGCCGGCCACGCCGTAGTCCAGATGGTCATGCATGCCGACCACGACATTTTCCAGCAGCGTCATTTCTTTGAAAATGCGGATATTCTGGAAGGTGCGGGCAATGCCCAGCTTGGTGATGCGGTGCGGCTGCACAGTTGTCAGATCCTGGCCATTGAAGCTGATGCCGCCGCTGGAAGGGCGCAACAGGCCGGTGATCAGGTTGATGATCGTGGTCTTGCCTGCACCGTTGGGGCCGATCAGGCCAAATATGCTGCCTTGTGCAACGCTGAAATTTACATCCTGCAGCACATGCAGGCCGCCGAAATTTTTACTGATGGCATTGAGTTGCAGCATTAGCCGGCCTTTCCAGTTTTACTAGCCATGTTTTTTTTCAGTGCGCGGCGCTGCCAGAACGCGCGTATGCGCAGCGGATCCCAGATGCCCTTGGGCAGATACAGCACCACCAGGATCAGGATCAGGCCATTGGCTGCCAGCCGGAAATCCTTCAGGTAGCGCATCAGTTCCGGCAACAGCGTGAGGGCAGTGCTGCCGATGACCGGGCCGATCAGGTTGCCGGTGCCGCCGAAAACTGCCATTGTCAGGATGTCCACGGCGTTTTCAAAAGCGTAATTGCCCGGACCTATCGTAAATGTGTAATGCGCATTCAAGCCGCCTGCCACGCCGGCAATCACCGCACCCAGCACAAAAGCCAGCAGCTTGTAGGCAGAGACATTGACGCCCATCAGCCGCGCCGCAGTTTCATCCTGCTTGATCGCCTCAAACGCGCGGCCCACCTTGGAGCGGCGCAGCCTGGCCAGTGCATACAGCGTAATGCCGAGCAGCAGCACGATATGCCACCATTCAGTCTTCAGCGGAATGCCGTTCAGCCCCATCGGGCCGCCGGTAATATCCAGGTTGAGCACAACGACCCTGACCACCTCGCCAAAGCCCAGCGTGGCCATGGCCAAGTAGACACCCGACAGCCGCAACGTAGGGATGCCGATCACCAGCGCTACCAGCGCCGGCAGCAAAGCCGCCGCCAGCAAGGCCAGCGGAAAGGGCAGTGCAGTCTGCATGCTGATCATCGACGCCGCATAGGCGCCTATGCCCATGAACGCGGCATTGGCCAGCGACAGCAAGCCACAAGAGAGAGTTAAATAAATTGACAGCGCCAGCATCGCATTGATGCCCAGGCTGAAAATGACAGTGCTATAGATAGCCCAAAAGCCGTCCCACCATTCGAGCATGATCTTAAGCCTTTCTTTCCAAAACCTTGCCAAACATACCGGAAGGACGGACTAACAAGATCAAAAACAGCAAACCGAACGCCACCGCGTCGCGGAAGTCGCTGGACAGATAAGCCACGCTCAGCACTTCAGCAAAGCCAAGGAACAGCCCGCCTATCATCGCGCCACGGATATCGCCCATGCCGCCCAGGATGATGACCGCAATGCCTTTATGCAGCATGGGCTGGCCCATGAAAGGCGAAATAGCGTTAAAGGACAGCCCCACCAGCACGCCGGCTGCGCCACCTAATGCGGCTGCGGCAAATGAAGTCAGAAAGAACAGGCCTTCGACGTTGATACCCAGCAGGTAAGCAGCTTTCGGCGATTCGGCAATAGCGCGCAGCGCGCGGCCCAGTTGCGTGCGCCGCATGATGGCTAACAGGACGATCATCAATACGAACGAGATCAGTACGATTGCCAGTTGCACTGCCGTCAGGTGCAGGTTGCCGACGGTGAAACTGTCTTCAGGAATGGTGCCGAAAGGGAAACGCTTGTTTTCCGCGCCGAACACACCCTGGGCGATATTGGTAATCATGATAGCCACGCCTATCGTCGCGATCATCGGTATCAGATGGGGAGCATTGCGCTTGCGCAGCGGCCGCAGTACGAGGAAATCGACAATCAGGCCTATCAGTCCGGTGACCAGCATCGCCAGCAGCATGGCCAGCCACAAAGACATTGCGAATTTGTTCACGAGCAGCAGTGCTATGTAGCTGCCAAGCATGAAAATTGCGCCGTGCGACAGGTTGATGACCCCCAGCACGCCGAACACCAGCGTAAAACCAAGCGCAAACAGCGCATACACGCTGCCTAGCGAAAGGGCATTGATCAGTTGTTGTTCTAACATGGCACCTGCTGAAGAAAATATGCTGAGACTTTGCTAAGAGCAAAAAGGGTGCGCGGCATCCATCTGATGGGAGGGAATGGCTCACCCCCTAAGCTTGCTACCAGGACGTGAAACGTGAAAAAAGCATGAAAAAACGTGAAAGCAGCCGCTGCCCACTGAGGACAGCGGCGGGCTTATATTATTATTTCAACAGGATGAACTTGCCACCCTTGGCAATGTTCACGATCGCATCTTGCTGGGCATCGTAGCCGGTTTCCTTGCCGCCTTGCGCTGCCGCGCGGCGGAAGGCAAATTTGCCGGTTGCGCCGTCATACTTCACAGCAGGCAGCGCATCGCGCAACGCCAGACGGTCTTTGTCCAGCGTGCCACTCAGTTTTACCTTTGCCAGTGCTTCAGCAACAATCTGCATCGCATCGAAAGCCTGCGCAGCAAACTGATCAGGATCGCCACCGAATTTAGCCTTGTAGTCAGCCATGAATTTCTTGTTGGCGGACGCAGGGTTTTCTGCGGACCATGGGCTGCCCATCAGCGTGTTGTCGGCGCCATCCTTGGCAATTTCAAACAGCTTTGGCGAGTTGAAGCCGTTACCGCCGACGAAAGGCTGTTTCATGCCCAGCGAGCGGGTCTGCAGGATGATGTTGGCGGCCTCTTCAGCCAGGCAAGAGCAGATGATCGCATCGGGATTGGTGGCTTTGATCTTCGTCAGCTGCGCCTTGAAATCCACATCGCCCTTGGCGTAGGTCTCAGTATCAGTAACGGCGATTTTTTGCGCCTCCAGTGCCGCCTTGAAAACATCGTAGCCACTCTTCGTAAACGCATCATCGTTACCGTACAGTACGGCGACTTTCTTGATGCCGAACTGTTTGACCGCAGCGCGTGTGGTGACCGGAAGAACGTCGGCTTCCATGACGGAGTTGCGGAACGTGAACGGGCCCATATTGGTGATACCGTCAGCCGTGTTGCTGGTGCCGAATACGACAGTTTTAGACGCATTGGCGATAGGATCTGCAGCAAACGCTGAATTGGACAGTGTAGGGCCGAATACCATCAGCACTTTGTCCTGAAAAATCAGTTTTTTGAAAACGTTGATGGCTTCTTCTTTTTTGCCCTGTTCATCCTCGATGATCAGCACAATTTTGTTGCCGTTGATGCCGCCTTTGGCGTTCAGTTCATCTGCAGCAAGTGTGAAACCGTTTTTGATAGCGACGCCGTATTTGGCGGCCGGGCCGGTCAGCGCCTCAGCAACACCAATCTTGATATCTGCAGCAACGCTGGCAGCGGACCAGGCAAGCAGGGTGCTTACAACCAGAGTTTTCATCCGATATGACATTGTTCTCTCTCCTATTTATAGTTTTATTAATAAGTTTTATTGATAACTTTTAATTAAGGTCACTCTTTTTCTCTATTTATTATCGCCGAAAATTGTATGTTTAATCAGAAATGCGGCAATAAAACATCATGCGGCAACGCAACATTACTACTTAAGTAAAAATACTGACCCTGGAGAAACTAGTAAGACTGCAAGGCGAACCAAGCAAGCCGGGCAGCATGCAGCCAGCCCGGCATTGCCTTACCAGTGCAGCCGCTTAAGCCACGCTTAGGCCAGCTTGGCGCGGGCGCGGGAAATTGCCGCCTTGACCTGATTCGGCGCGGTGCCGCCAATATGGTCGCGTGCAGCGACTGAGCCTTCCAGCGTCAGAACGGCAAACACGTCGTCAGCTATCAGCGCAGAGAATTGCTGCAGGTCCGCCAGGCTCATGTCACTCAGATCACAGCCCTTGTCCACGCAGGTGCGTACGGCCAGCGCGACCGCTTCATGGGCGTCGCGGAAAGGCAGTCCTTTTTTAACCAGGTAATCCGCCAGGTCGGTGGCCGTTGCGTAGCCCTGCAGCGCAGCGGCGCGCATGGCATCGGCTTTTACCGTAATGCCGGTAGCCATGTCGGCAAAAATACGCAATGTATCGACAACGGTGTCCACCGTATCAAACAGCGGCTCCTTGTCTTCCTGGTTATCCTTGTTGTAGGCCAGTGGCTGGCCCTTCATCAAGGTCAACAGCGCGATCAGGTGGCCGTTGACGCGGCCAGTCTTGCCACGCGCCAGTTCCGGCACGTCGGGATTTTTCTTTTGCGGCATGATCGATGAGCCGGTGCAAAAACGGTCGGCGATGTCGATGAAACCTACTCGCGGGCTCATCCAGATCACCAGTTCTTCCGACATGCGGGAAACGTGGGTCATCACCAGTGCGGCAGCGGCGCAGAATTCAATGGCGAAATCGCGGTCAGACACAGCATCCAGCGAATTGTGGCAAACATCTTCAAACCCTAAAGTTTTGGCAACGCGTTCGCGGTCGATAGGGAAGGTTGTGCCGGCCAGCGCCGCAGCGCCCAGCGGCAGGCGGTTGACGCGCTTACGGCAATCCAGCATACGCTCGGCATCGCGGCTGAACATTTCGACATAGGCCAGCATGTGATGGCCAAAGGTAATCGGCTGTGCAACCTGCATGTGGGTAAAGCCGGGCAAAATGGTTTCTGCATGCTGTTCCGCCAGGTTCAGCAGCGCCAGACGCAGGTCGGCCAGCAGGCCAACGATAACGTCGATGGACGAGCGCACATACAGGCGGATATCGGTCGCTACCTGGTCGTTGCGCGAGCGGCCTGTGTGCAGG
>JAYSKH010000419.1:0-2473 GCA_043726505.1 Undibacterium sp.
GGTCGCCTTCTTCTTGCTTACTTCTTCTTGGCGAAGCAAGAAGAAGTAAGTAGCCGCCGGGCTACCCCCGGCCAGCAATCTTAAAGTTTAAGTAACGATTGCCAAGATAGTTTTGCCTAATCCCAATACCAATAAAAAAAGCGACTGTAAAAACAGTCGCTTTTTCATTACTCTATTTGCTCAAGCCAACGTAGCCCGTATTACTCAGGCTAGCAGGCTGGCTGCGCCGATTACCGGTCGCTGAAAGAACGGCGTGCGCCGGTCGTTTCGCCTGAGCGTGTGCCTTTGTAGCCGCCGCTGCCTTCTTTGCGTGGGCCGGCGCTAGTACCTGTAGGACCTGAACCTGGTTTGCTGAAAGTACGCTGGCCTGGTTTGTGGTCACGGTTGCCGCTGGATGGGCCAGTGCGTTTGTCGCCTGGTTTCCAGCCGCCCGGTTTGCGCGCTGCGCTACGGGGTGCGGATGCTGTTTTCTTTGGTTCAAAACCTTCGATGACATCGACAGGGATCAATTGCTTGGTGAAGCGTTCGATACGTTTGACGTTGATGCCTTCAGCATGGTTGACCAGCGAGATCGCAACACCGTTACGGCCTGCACGGCCAGTACGGCCGATACGGTGGACGTAATCTTCCGGGAACTTAGGCAAGTCGTAGTTGAACACGTGCGTGATCGCAGGTACGTCGATACCACGGGCAGCAACGTCAGTTGCCACCAGTACGCGAACCTGGCCGCGGCGCAGTGCGTCCAGAGTGCGGTTACGTGCGCCCTGGTGCATGTCGCCATGCAGTGCGGCAGCAGCGAAACCGGCGATGTTCAGGCGGTCTGCAATTGTGTCTGCATCGCGCTTGGTGGCGGTGAATACCACAGCCTGGTCAACGGATACGTCGCGCAGCAGGTGATCCAGCATACGGTTCTTGTGGGACAGGTCATCCACGAAGTGGACTTTCTGCGTGATGTTTTCATGCTTGCTGGCGGAACCGGCGATCTGGATGATCATCGGATCTTTAGTGATGCGGCGAGCCATGTTGCCGACTACGCCGTCCAGTGTTGCGGAGAACAGCATGGTCTGGCGTGTGGATGGTGTTGCATCAACGATTTTTTCGATGTCGTCGATAAAGCCCATGTCCAGCATGCGGTCGGCTTCATCCAATACCAGGATTTCCAGTTCGGAAAAATCAATCTTGCCCGATTCCATATGGTCGATCAGACGGCCAGGAGTCGCAACCAAGATTTCCGGATTACGGGACAGCAGTTGCATCTGTTTTGGGTAAGGCATGCCGCCCAGGATGGACACGGCCTTGATACGGCGTGTGTAGGCGCTGTATTTTTCGGTTGCTGTCGTTACTTGCAGTGCCAGTTCGCGGGTTGGTGTCAGTACCAGCATCTTTGGCTTTGCAGCCTGGAAACGTGGACGGTCGCCGCGTGCGCGTGCTGCCTGGCGTTCTTGATTGGCCGTTTTGCCGGCGGCGGAAGTGTCCATCTCGTCAGCAGCGCTGGCAAATTTATGCAGCGCAGGCAGCATGAAAGCTGCTGTTTTGCCGGAGCCGGTTTGCGAAGATACCAATAGGTCGCGGCCACCGATCGCTGCGGGTACAGCTTGTTCCTGAACGCCGGTAGGTTTGGTGTAACCTGCGTCGGACAGTGCGCGGATGATGGACGTGTGTAGGCCTAATGCTTCAAAAGTCATTTATTTCTTTCCTGAGTGGCTGCAAACAACCATGCCCAGCGCAGGCGCTGAACCGGTATTCTCAATCACTTATCGTTAAAATTACGTCATGCAAATGCATGAGCGCGCAAAAAAGCAACGCCAACCAAACGAAATGACTCAAAGAATACCAAACGGAATACGATGAAATTTCGGCACAAAAGCTTTGCGCCGGGACGATGTCTAGAAGAGATACAAGACATACAAGGCGGGAGGGCTTTTACTTTGCTGCATCAGTACTTCTCACTGGATGCGCATAGGCTTGCGGTGCTGCAAAAACACTAAAAATAAAACTGCTGCTTCAATCTTGCTGCCCCAAACGGGGTGTTGCATAAGTAATATTGCAGTGCACAAACAGAATGATACAGTATTTCCGGGTAAAAAACAGCCCTTGTTGAAGCTTTGTTTAATATATTGCTGCTAATTTACGGTTTAATTGCCGATTGGATAGAAAATCGGCACTTTTCTAGCTGCTATATTGTAAAAAAGGCATGGGACCGGTTTTGCGCCCCATGCCTATTTACGCTGTACCTGCGCTGATTACTGGACGCGGCGTTCTATCGTGATTTGTTCTACTTCAACACGGCGGTTCGGTTCCAGGCACTTGATCAGTGCGCTGCGGTTTTTGTCCGTGCATTCAACCACAGGATTGCTTTCGCCTTTGCCTTGCGACGTCAGGCGGCTGCCGGCGATACCTTTGCCGACCAGATAGGCCTTGACGGCTTCTGCGCGGCGCTGCGACAGTTTCATATTGTATTTGTCGGAACCCA
>JAYSKH010000420.1:0-8228 GCA_043726505.1 Undibacterium sp.
GGAGGCCCGCTGACCACGTTAGCGGCAAGCTTGTCGGCCAGCGCTAGCGGGCTGACGCTGATAAACAGAATGAGCAGCAGTAGTAGCGCTATCGCTTTAATCGCATCCATGATCTTGCCTCAACGAAAATAGTGTCAATCGTGAATTCATCTGCGGCATCGGAAATAAAAGCGTCCATCCTTCGCTTTGTAATCCGGCGGGTGAGGCGACTCGTCGGTATCCGATGCAGAGTATGAGTTCGTGCCGCTAATATCGTCCCGTTGAAAAACCGATTCCGTGCGCCAGCTAACGCTGAAATCAGGAAGGTTTTTTCTTCGGATTTTTACGTGCTGCTTCATTGTCTCTCAGTATCAGCTTATGCTTGTTCAGCCATATCCTCCACAACGAAGAAGTGAGTATTCGTGCTAATTTGTAAGACAATGTAATATTGCCAAAGCTGAAGCCGGACGCTCTTCCGGCTTTTGCGACGCTAAGATATAATTTCCATGTGGAAATATTAATCAATGCGTGAACTTGCATGAATATGGGCAGCAGCATGGAGCGTTACCCTGAACAGCATGTCTTTTAGATAAGAGGCCGGCTATGGAAAGAAAATACTATTTCGAGATCGGTAACTGGGATGAGGCCGCATGGCTGGTGGCCAGGCATGACCCGGAGCGCTTCCTGAATGAGACTGCAGCCAGGGCGCTGCTGAAGGATGCCGTTATCGAGGCGCTGTCTGCCAGGTCACTGGATGAGCTGAAGCGTTTTGATCCGCTGCGGTTTGGCCCCATCATGGCGCTGCCGTCTGCCTTCCTGCAAACCAGCACGACTGGTGAATATGAGAGCGTGCATGTGCATTTCTGGCATTGCCTGGCAACGCTGGACCATTCTACGGTGGAAGTGCATGGGAGCGGGGTTGAGGCGGCGCCGGAAAAAATACTGGGCGAGCCGGCTGCAACTGAAGCTACTGAAGTTACTGAAGTTACTTAAGCCGCTTCAGTCTGCAATACCTCGGCAACCCAGTTTTCCGCATCTTCCTTGTTATCGAAAGTCCGGTAGGGCAGGTTGTGCTTCCTGAACAGTTTTTCATAGCGGATGGCCATGATGGTGCGGCCTTCCACGCTGGGGTCTGTTACATGCGCAAAGGCCGATGCTGCCCGGCCTTGCTGCAGCATGCAGCCTATCATCTTGTCGGTTGCCTCAAGGGCTTCCAGCGACATCACCGCATTGTCGTTGATGGTGAGTATTTCAGCCCAGCGGCCTACCGGTTTAACAACCGTATGCAGCGCTTGCAGGGTCTTCTTCAGCGTCTGCACAAACTCCAGATTGAACGGGCCGCTCGCCTCATGGTAGGCGATGTTGCCGTCAAAGCGCGCGTCCAGATAGCCATGCGCGCGGAAGTTGGTCACTTCAAACTGTCTGGTATTGAATCGGGCTTCGTTGAACATGGCGGCTCGCTGGTTGGCAGGTTGTTCTGTGCCTGAATTGTATTGGCCGTCAGAAACTTTTTAAAGCACAGATCGCCTTGCCTTTGCAAACGATTGTTAGTTGCCTTGAGGAAATGATAAGGCTTGGTGTGAGCACGCAAAACTGCGTGCCTGCATAAAAAAAGGCAGCCCATGAAGGACTGCCTTTGCTTGCTGCTTGCTTGCTACCCGTCTGCTTGTGCTAAAGAGCCGTTGCTGGCCCTTGCTAGCTCTCGCTAGTTCTTTATTGCAGCCTGGATGTATTCCAGGCGGTCCAGGATGCGCCGGCCTATGACAGCCGGGCTATATTCCTCCACCATCGTGCGCCGTGCTTCGGCAGAGATACGGGCGCGCAGCTCGCCGTCTTCCACGATACTGCGCATCAGCTCCGCAGCATGGGCTACGTCGGCATTGGCCCAGGTCTGGCCGGCCTTGTACACGCCCACATCTTTTTCTATCTTGACCAGCGTGTAATTGACCGGCAGCGAGTTCTGCGGGCGCATGAACTCGGTATTGCCCGACCAGTTGGTGGCGATGACCGGTTTGCCGAGGAACATGGCTTCCGCCGGCCCCAGGCCATACCCTTCCGAGCGGTGCAGCGATACCAGCGCATCGCACACGGATTGCAGGTCATACACTTCCTGCCGCGTCATCGTTTCATTGATCCAAATGACATCCGCGCGGCCAGCCAGCCTGTCGCGCAGCGCGGCGACATCGGCATTGTGGAATTGCGCGTTCTGGGTCTTGATGACCAAAGCGACCTTGTTGCCTGCTTTTCCCTCACCTTTACCAAAGGCGATATCAAACGCATCCAGCGCTGCCTGCGGGTTCTTGCGTTCCTGATACGATGAAAAATCGTACATCATCAGGAACAGGAATGTATCCTCAGGCAGCTTGAAACGCGCGCGGCTGGCGTTCGGCGAGACACTGAAGTGGATCGCGTGCGGCATGCGCACCACTGGTACCGGCGAGCGTTTGGCAACGGCTTCCTGCACAAAACCGGTCGGCACCCAGACTTCATTGAGGCTGTTGAAGCCCGCCAGATGCTCATCCAGCATAGTGGGCAGTTCCCAGTGCCAGAAGCCGATGTTATAGCGCGAGAACAGATGCGCAGGCAGGTTCATCTCCGCTTCCGTCATCTGGTCTGCGTTGATATGGAACACGTTGATCGCATGCACCGGCTCGGTAACGATGCGGTTTTCCAGGCTGCGGTCTTCCACGCGGCTGTTGTTGTTATTGTTGAAGTCGATGACGGCATTGGGAATCGCCGCCGCATCCAGCGCGCCGGTAAACTGGCGCAGCGACTGGCCGACGCCGTGTTCTGAACGTGCATAGCCGATGACGTTGACGCCCGGCAGGCCACACGCGGATATGCTAGCGGCAGACGTTTGCAGGGTCGCGTTGAATAGTGATGTGTCGCCTATGCTGACACTCACGATTTGCACAGACAGGCGGCGGGCATCCTCACTGTCGCCCAGGTCTTGTGGAACGAAGCTTGTTGCCGACACCACATGCAACGCGGCTGGCCAGCTTTCTGGCAACTGCTGCATGTCCACGACGATATCGAAAGGGCCCGCATCGGCGATCTTCACGTTGTGGCGGGGGCCTTCATCAAAGCCAAGCGACAGGGTCAGCACAGGGTTGCCGTGCGCGCGCTGGTGCATGTCCGGATGGTGAATGCCTTGCAGCCGGATTTTGCCGGAGGTGAACTTGTCCGCAATAAAACGCAGTTGGCGGCCTGCCCACCATGCGTTCTTCCCCGGCTCTGCATACAAGCCGGAAAAACGGCCAGCAGGGCGTCGGGCGCTGACCAGCGGCGTCGCGATGCCGGAGTGGTTACCGTAGGCGGAGGCCGTTTGCAACGGGTCCAGCCTGGCTTTGGTGGGTAAATCCAGCCCTAGCTTGCTCGCCCAGCGCGAGCCGCGAAATTGGCCGAAGGCCAGCTGTGCAAAGGCGATTGGTCCAGTGATCTTTTCGTACTGGCGCAGTCGCGCCGCACCCAGCTTGCCCCCGGTCGCCTTTTTATGCAGGTAGACCAATCCCTTTGTCCACACAGAATAGGCTGGATTGCGGTGTGCGTCACTAATCTGCGCTGTACGGATGCCTGACAGCTTGCGCCGCACCGGCAGGATAAAGCTTTCCGGTATTCCCGCTTCTATGCCGCCGGATTCAGCGAACCAGCGGTAAAACGCGATGCGGCTGCTGTTGAGAGGGTCGGGAAAAATCTGCTGCAGATGGTGGTGCTCCAGCCACAGGCCGCGCAGGATAGGCGGCAGACTGCCTGCCTCTCCATGCACAAAATAGCCGGCGCCTTCGAACGGATTTGCTCCCGCCTGGAAGCGCACATCGGCATCTTCACGGTACAGCAGACGCAGGGCCGTAGGAATGGGTGTGCCTTCAGCGAAAGTGCCGAACGCATAGGTGCGCTTCCTGAATTCGGCAAAGCCGTGGCTCAGCACGCGTCTTGCATATTCCAGCGCCAGTTCACGGGCATCGCCTATCGTGTCCAGCCGCAGGCGGTTCTGGTGCTTGGAGAACGGTTGCGGATTCTGCGGATCAAAACCACTGAAATGGAAGAAGCGCAAAGGGCGGCCGCCGGCCAGCCACGCATCGCCCTGACGGGTGACGGGCCGGTGTGGCAGGTTCCAATAGGCGACGTTGTAGCCCGGGTCGCGCAGCACTGCAAAGCCGCCGAACATGCCGGGCGCCAGATCCACCCATTTCTGGTCGGTAAACAAGCCGCGCGCCGGATCGGAGACAGCGCCATATTCCAGCTTGTCTTCCCACCATTTAATGAAAGCATCTGACGCTGGCAGGCTGCCCAGTGCCAGAAAGCCCAGGTTATAGGAACCCGCGCGCATAATGTCGAGCTCGCTTGGCTCCAGACCGTCATCCAGCGGTGCGGTCAGATGCGGCGTTACCACGGCGGCTGCGCCTTCGTCCAGCAGGCGCTCCACGTCGGCCAGGCGATCCACCACCAGGATATCGGGGTCGATATATACAACGCGCTCATAACCCTGGCGGCGCAGATGTGCAAACATATAAGGCTTGGCTGCGGTATTCAATTCCATGATGCCGTAGCGGAACAGGAACTCGTTCATTTTTGGCAGCGGCAGCTGTTCCACCGTCATCGCGGAAAACAGGTCGCCGCCTACGCTTGCTGTGTCTTCGCAGCGGTCCACCAGCAGCACATGCCTGTCCCAATCCGGATGCGTGGCGATGAGGCTTTCCATCAGCGTCCGGGCAAATGCGCCGTAGTTCAGCGAGACGATCGTAAACACTGCGGTCTTGTTCTTTTTTTCCAAAATCCATTCCCAAGTCATTGAACAGCATCCAAAGCGGATTGGCTAATTAGTTGATTAGCCGGTTGCGGCAAACCCTGCAACGGATACTCACTTGCTTTTGCAGCAAGATAAAAAGTGTAGGCAAGGATGATACCGCAAAGCAGACTTCCAGAAGCTTGCAGAAAGTCCGAAAAATGTAATGAAATGCATCAAAATTGTCATGGAAACGTACAAATTTTCGTTGTTTTACGCGTGTTTTTGGATTTTGAGTGCATGGAAATGCGGCGTGCGCGACCGCGCGCGTAAGGCGCATTATCGGAGCTGCCTGTCGTTGACGCGGGCCGCAAGAATAAAAACAGCAAGCCGGTTAAACTAAGTGGGCAATGCCTGAAATGCATCTTTTGCCGGCTCCGGCTGAAGTTCACACCAACGCAATCATTGAGCAATCACTGAGCAATCCTTGACCAATCACTGAACAATCATTGAATTAATCGCTGAAGGAAAACGCATATGGAAAATCGCAGACTCGGAGCCTCCGGCTTCATGGTTCCCTCACTGAGTATGGGCACCGGCACATTTGGCGGAGGCAATGAGATGTTCCGCGCCTGGGGTTCGACTGACGTCGAGGGCGCGCGGCGGCTGGTGGATATCTGTCTGGAATCCGGCCTGAACATGTTTGACAGCGCCGATGTCTATTCCGCCGGCCTGGCCGAAGAGATACTGGGCAAGGCCATACAGGGCCGGCGCGACAAGGTGATCGTGTCCACCAAGGCCACTTTCCGCATGGGCAAGGAGCCTAACAACGTTGGCTCTTCACGCCACCATCTGATCCGTTCGGTGGAAGGCGCGCTGCGCCGGCTGGATACCGATTACATCGACCTGTTCCAGCTGCATGGCTTTGATGCATTGACGCCGGTGGAAGAAGTACTGCGCACGCTGGATGATCTGGTGAGCGCCGGCAAAATCCGCTATATCGGTGTATCCAATTTCTCCGGCTGGCACCTGATGAAGTCGCTGGCCGCATCAGAAAAAAACGGGCTCACCCGCTATGTGGCGAATCAGGCGTACTACTCGCTGATAGGCCGCGATTATGAATCGGAGCTGATGCCGCTGGGCATAGACCAGGGCGTCTCCGCCGTTGTGTGGAGCCCGCTGGGCTGGGGCCGGCTCACCGGCAAGATCCGCCGTGGCACCGGGCTACCGGAGCAAAGCCGCCTGCACAAGACTGCAGAATATGGGCCGCCGGTCAGCGACGAGGTGCTGTTCCGCGTCGTTGATGCGCTAGATGTCGTAGCGAAGGAAACCGGCAAGACGCTGCCGCAGATTGCACTGAACTGGCTGCTGCAGCGGCCTACCGTAGCGTCCGTCATCATCGGTGCGCGCGATGAGGCGCAACTGAGGGATAACCTCGGCGCCATCGGCTGGACACTGTCGCCCGAACACATACAGCAACTGGATGCCGCCAGCGCCTTTACGCCGCCTTATCCATACTGGCACCAGCGTGGTTTTGCCGAGCGCAATCCTTCGCCGGTTGCCGTGTAGTTTCAATCAAGGCCTGTTTCCTTCCTTGCGACGGGGCAGGCCGTCTCCGAAAAAGCTTGCGCACTAAGTGGGCTGCCCCACCGACGGGTCATGCCATTGCCTATATCTTCCGTCTTACTTCGTGCTTTTACGCAGCAAATGCTGTTGGGAAAAGCGCGATGCCGATAGACAATGATAAGGAGAATGCGATGAGCCTCGGACTGATTTTATTGATAATCTTGATTTTAATACTGGTAGGCGCATTCCCCGCGTGGCCGCATAGCCGCAGCTGGGGTTACGGTCCCAGCGGTGCAACGGGGCTGATTGTAATTATCCTCGTGGTGCTGCTACTGACCGGGCGAATATAGCTTTCGTCTGAATGAAAGCAGTAAGGTAAAAGGCGGCCCCGTACGCGGGCCGCCTTTTATTTTTCCGCCGCAGCTTGCGTGTGCGGCATGCCCAGTGCTTTCAGTATCTGCGCCAGCACGAGTTTCCATGAAGGGGAGGTCGCCGCTATTTCATCATAGTGGCTGGCGCCCGGCAGCGTGATGGCTTCTGCATGGTCGCCGGCATCCCTGGCCCGCTTTGCGTAATCCTGCCCCACGCGCGGCGGCGATACGGTATCCAGTTCACCATTGATCAATATTGTTGAGCCGCCGGTGGGCATCATCTCCGCCGAAGACGTGTCGGAAAACACATCAGGCCGCGCCGCACTGGGCGTGCCGGTCAGCTGCACCATGTCGCGGTCACAGCTGGATTTGATCAGTTTTTCTTCATGCCGCAGATCAGCGAGGCCGCCCAGGCTGATGACGACCGGGATCGCTAACGGATCAGGCTGGTGCAGAGGGCTGGACAGCGGTAGTTTTTTCCTGGCCGCTGCCCACTGCGCCAGTTGGCCGCCGGCGGAATGGCCGATCGCGACAACGCGGCTGGCATCCAGCCCGTATTTGCCGGCGCTGGCTTGCAGCAGGTTCAGCGCCGCGCTGATGTCCTGGTAAGTGCCGGGATAACCACCGCCTTCTTCATCCACACGGCGGTATTCCACATTCCACACCGCGATGCCGCGCCGCGCCAGGTCGCCCGCTACATTATGCATCTGTTTGATGCCGCCAAATTCCACCGTCCAGCAGCCGCCATGGATGACGATGGCGACAGGGAAGGGGCCGTGTCCCTCAGGCTTGAATAGCTCGACAAATTGCGAAGGCTGCGCGCCATAGGCCAGATGAACATCCGGCTCCGGCCCTTGCAGATCCAGATAATTTTGCAGGCTCATCGGCGCAGCAGAAGCGACAGTCGCGACACTTGCAGCCGCAGCGGAAGCAGCCAGCAAGGTGGCGCAGCCCAGGTTTTTCAGCATATCGGTTTCCCGCAAAAGTGGAATTGTGCACCCGCCCTTAAAGGGTAGGAAGGTGCACGATTTTACCCGATCAAACGCGGAAATGCGCCGCAAACAGGCTGCGCATATACTGCCGCTGCTGCAGTATTAAGGCAATACGGTATTTCTTTGCAGAATGGCGACGCGAATGCGCAGACGGCGGTCACCCATCAGGCTGCGCAGTTCGGCCACGCTGATCTGGCTGACTTCCTGCATGCGCATCAACAGCCATGCGCCTACCGGCAGAGAGTTATGTCGTATCGAATGAATGATGGGGCGGGAAACGGCAAGTACACGGGAAAGTGCTGCATCGTCGCGTAATTTCAGTCTTTCTTTGATGGTGTTCAACAAACGGTTGGGGTCGTAACTTGTCTTGTTCAAAGACGATGTCCTTACTGGCGTCATCGTAATACTCCATTGCAAATAGGCCGGGGCCCGATTTCATATTGCAGCCTATATGAAGGCGGAGTAGGGGAAAACAATATCGAATTTGTAACCGCTAAGTTTCACGTCTTTACACATCGTTTGTCGGAATGAGGAAGCTCCGGTGAAGTCCAAATTGCAAAATTCAAGCCTTACCTATCAAGGGGTCATGAACGG
>JAYSKH010000421.1:0-10958 GCA_043726505.1 Undibacterium sp.
ATACCAGCGCTTGAACTGCGGCAGCAGGCGTGCAAGGTCGGACTCAGGGTTGGCATCGGCGATGGCCTGCGCAAAATCATCGCAAGTCACGGCCTGGCCCTTCGGTCGCCACATAATCCGGGTGCGCCGCTGGCACCGTATGGTAGAGCGCGGCAATGCCCTGCGATTCGCCGACGCGGCGCACGGTCACATCGCGCTCGCCATCCTGCACAGGGTCCAGCGTGTACGTGGTTTCTATCGCGCGCCGGGGCCGGGCTATCCTGCCGAACTGCTGCGCAACCTGCGTCAGCGCCTGGCTATTATCAAAGCTGCCGGCAATGATCAGCGTTGCATTGTCGGGCTGGTAGTATTTGCGCCAGAAAGCCTTCAGCCGCGGGATGTTGACGTTCTCCACATCGGTGCGCGCGCCTATCGTTGACTTGCCATAGTTGTGCCATTGGTAGGCGGCGGAGGTGACGTGCGCGATCAGCGCAGAGCTGGAGGAGTTTTCATTCTTTTCCATCTCATTGCGGACGACAGAAAATTCCGTCTTCAGGTCTTCGCCGGAAATGCGCGAGTTGACCATGCGGTCGGCCTCCATCGCAATCGCCCAGTTCAGCGTCTCCGGTTTTGCCGCAAAGGTTTCATAATAATTGGTGCGGTCCAGCCACGTGCTGCCGTTGAAATTGACGCCGCGCTGCGCCAGTTCTTCCCACAGCCGCGGATGCGCCTTGCTGCCCTTGAACATCAGGTGTTCCAGCAAATGCGCCATGCCGGTCTCGCCATAGTTTTCATAACGCGACCCGACGCGGTAAGTGATATTGACCGTCGTCGTGGATTTGCTGGAATCCGGCACCAGCAGTAGCTGCAGGCCGTTATACAGCCGGTACTCCTGTATGCCCTCCACACTGCGCACCAGCTTGACGCCCGGCGGCAAAAAGGCCGGCGCGGTGATGGCGGGCGTCGTTATCGGCGCGACAGGAGCCGCAGCCTCGGCTGCCATCAGCGGCAGGCTGTGGCTGGTGAGGAGAATTAGTGTGAGAGGAGCGGCGAAGGAGAGCTTGAGGCGGAAGGAGTTCATGGCGATGGCCGTCCAGGATGGGATTGTTATTAGCAGAAGCAAGCCGTGGAGCAGCCATCATAGCAAGATTGCTTGCTAGTAGTGGTTGATCATAACTGTTTGATTGCCCGGGGTTTGCGGTAGATGGTCGAAGGCAGCTGGTGAGCAAGCTATCGTTGCTTAAAAATAAATTTAAAAATTGCTTTAAAGATAATTATTAACGTTACAATGCACCTTCGGCGGTCAGTGCGATAGCTGAACGGTATCTAGAATTGATTGCTATCACATTTGCTCAATATAGACTCTTAATTCCTTTATTTACGTATGAAATTACTACTAAAAATTTCGGCTATTTTTCTGACCGTGATGGCTGGAGCAAATGCTTTAGCGAGACCCGTCTCCTTTCCGGGAACAGGGGTGCGGATTGACGCCCCAGCATATTTAAGTTCGTTAAAAGCCGGAGCTGTTTTAATCGACGAGCCTGGCGAGACAATTATTGCCTTTTCGGGCGGACCTGCAAAGACAAGCCTTGAAACCGACCCCAATTGGCGCGCTCTTTATAAGAATCCGCCTGAGAAGATAAAGACGAAATATATTACAGCCAATCTATACAGGCGGACCCGCGCTGCTGACGGGGGAGGATGGGATGGCTGGTTTCTGGCGATTACCCGCGGCGACAAATCTTTGGCCGCCATGGCCTCCTATACAGGGAACTCGCAAGCATCCTTTGAGCAAATTAAAGAATACCTTTTGACTGTTCGCTGGGACGAGTCCGATATCAAGCCGGAAGAGGCGATGGGCGTGCGCCTGAGTCCTGGAGGCCTGCAAGTGGTTCCAGGCATGTTTGGCGCACTCGCGTACAACAAAGGGGGCCGTATAGGAGCATTCAGTCCTAATATTTTCATCTTAAACCAGCCCATCACGCTGGCAAAAGCCAAGCTAATGTTCCCGGCTGGCTGCGACTCGATTATGAATGGGGCATTTGCAGGGAAAAGCCACGAGGGGCCTGAGTTGCATGAGCGGGGCGCAATTCAATTCTGCGACGCATGGGGCAGCCAAGCACCTTCTGAAATGAGTTATTTCTCGCTGGTGAAACTTCCTAACGGCGCGTTGCTTACCATCATGGGCAAGTCGCCTAAACCGGAATTTAATGAATTTCTGGTTAGGGTGAGGAACGCAGTGGGCAATATGAGTGTTTTGCGGCAGTAAGCAAAAAACAGCAGCTGAAATGAAAATGGTGCGACCGACAGGAATCGAACCTGTATTGCGGGCTTCGGAGGCCCGTATCCTATCCGTTGGAAGACGGTCGCATGGGAAGGCAGGTCCGGAGATTTTTGGACTTGCCTGATTAGTCAGCTATTTTAACCTATTGCAGCCGATTATCGACAGCCTATCTGGCAAGCTGGAATACAATCGGCTGCAAAATTTGCGGATATTATCGTTTCAGCTATAAATCGCAGTGTTGCTTTGTCCTTTTTCGCAACTGTTAACAATAAATACCCGTTCCCAGTTACTTGCTTTAGCTCTATAATCAAGGGTTTGATGCGGTGATGCTCTACGACAAGCCAGCAGAGTGGTCCGCCAGCAGCAGCTTTTAACACATTTAGCTATCTTAGAATTGCACCGAGGAAACTATGAGCGACGCCCACGACGAACACGAATCAGCGATTAAGACACCGAAGCAACTCATCGTTGCGGTTGCCGCAGGATTTATTGTCCCTATTATCGCGATTGTGCTTTTGGTGCAATTCGTTACTGCTGAACACAAGGTTGGCGCCGGTTCTTCCGCGCTGACGCCTGAGGCGATTGCTGCCCGTATCAGCCCGGTAGCGGCTGACGGCTACACGCTGAAAGATGCCAATGCGCCCAAGCAATTGCAATCCGGCGAAGCGGTGTACCAGGCAACCTGCGTAGCCTGCCACGGTAGCGGCGCTGCCGGCTCACCGAAGTTTGGCGATGCAGCGGCATGGGGCCCGCGCATTGCGCAAGGCTTTGATAAAGTACTGGAACACGCTATCGGCGGTTTGCGTGCGATGCCTCCAAAAGGCGGCAATCCTGATCTGGACGATGTGGAAGTAGCGCGCGCCGTGGTGTACATGGCCAATGCTTCCGGCGGCAAGTTCAAGGAACCTGAAGTGAAAGCGCCTGCTGCTCCTGCAGCTGATGCAGCGGCTTCCGCTGCCAGCGCTCCGGCGAAATAAGCTTTTCCGGAATAACAAAAAGCCAGTCTGCGGACTGGCTTTTTTTATGGGCGCCCCATCGGATCAAGGGTGCGCAAGACCTGGCTTGGTACAGGCGTTGTGTTCAGCCCGGCCGCAAGTGCTGGCCGGGCGGCCGGGTTCAGGGCTGGCCGATGTTCTGGCCCAGAAATTTCTCTACGCGGGTCCAGAAATCCACATTGTTCTTTAGCACCCTCCAGCCGTGGCCTTCTTCGGGATACTCTATCCATTCCACCTTCGGATTTGTCGCCTTTACTGCCTTGTAGAACGCAGTTCCGTGGTCGATAGGCACCCGCCTGTCGCTGCCGCCATAGGCCAGCAGCAGCGGCTGCGTAATCCTGGCGGCGTTGAGCATAGGCGACGTCGCTTTCAGCTGCTGAGCGTCCTTGATCTGATCGCCTATCAGCAAGGGCATGCCGTATTTTTCCCACTGTGCGTCCATATCGCTCCACACGATGTCGTACAGCAGATTGATATCGGTAACGCCGACCCAGTCTATGCCGCAGCGGAACAGTTCCGGATTGCGTATCAGCCCCATCAGCGTTGCGTAGCCGCCGTAACTGGCACCTGCGATGCAGATGCGGCCGGGATTGGCGTAACCCTTTTCTATCGCCCATTTGGTGCCGTCGGCAATATCGTCCTGCATGGCCAGGCCCCATTGTTTCCAGCCTGCTTCGAATAACTTGCTACCAAAGCCGGTGCTGCCGCGGAACTCTGGCTCCAGTACCGCATAGCCGCGTGATGCGAGGAACTGCGCTTCGGCTTCCCAGTTCCAGTGGCCGCCGCGCAGGTAAGGGCCGCCATGCACCAGCACCACCATGGGCAGATCTTTCTTTTTGCCTTTGGGCAGTGTCAGGTAGGCAGGTATCTCCAGCCCGTCGCGGGCCTTGTAGCGCACCATGTCCTTGGTGGCCATTTGCTTGGAATCGATTCCCAGCATCGTCGTGCCGATGGGGGTAAAGGTATTGCTGGCGGCATTATAGAACTGCCACACGCCGGGAAAGGTATCCGAATAGGAAAATACCAGCACCGTATCGCTCTTCGCCTGCTCGGGAACCGAGATGATATTGGCCAGGCCGGGAATCTGCTCATCCACTTTTTGCTGGATCTGTTTCATGCGGCTGTCCAGCCATGTGGTGGCTATTGCGTCTGTTTCGTAGCGTATGCCCAGCATTTTCTTGTTTTGCCTGTCGAACAGGATATTGCCGCTGAAATCATAGCCGGGAAGCGAGATCAGCGGTTTGCTGTCGATCTGGTTTTTCTCAAGGTCATAGGCGTAGACGGCGGTCGTATCCTTGCCGTTGTTGGCGGTGACCAGCAGGCGCCCATCCGGCGTCAGCACCATGGGATCAAAGCTGAGCGATGAAAACGTCGGAAACTCCGCCAGCTTCCGCCACTTTCCATCCTTGGGGTCGTTGTAATACACGGAGGAACTGGATTTATCGGCGGTAGTGGCAATCCTTGGGACGCCTTTGCTGTCGATCAGCCATGAAGTGACATCGCCAGGCCGCGGCATTGCTTCGGCCTGGCCGGTGACTGTGTTCAGGCGCAGCAGGTCATACGTTTTCTGGTAATGCTGATAAGGCGCATTGTCGCGGATGACAAAGACGTCATCGGAGTCTCCACTTTCCACTGCGTCGAGGAAGTAGGTGTGCCAGGGCAGCGACCTTACCACGATCCTGCTGCCTACCGTGTCCTTGGCCGCGGTTCTCGTGATCAGTTCGCGCTGGTTGCTGCCATCCTTGTCGACGGCAAACAATCCCGGTGCAAAGAAATTTTTCCCTATGCCGATCTGCCTGTCGCCCAGGTTGTATACCAGCCGGTGGTTGTTCACCCAATGAAAGTTTCCGACATCGCTATCGCTATAGTGCGCGACAATTTTTGGCGTCAGCGTCGCGACGTCCATTGTCGCCAGCATGCGGCGGTTATCGCTGGCGTTCATCAGCAGCGCGACGCTGAGTCCATCCGGCGAAAAGACCACGTTAGACAATTTAGAAGGCTGGAAAAAGGTCTCCACGCCGGGCAGGGTCTGTTCTGCAGAGACCGCAAGTGGGGAAAGGAAGCTGCATGCGATTGCCAGCGGAAGGGTAATCCTGGTGAAAATATTCTGCATTTCCTGGTCTGCGCTTTCTTAAGCTGGTGATTTGATGATGCAGGCGCGTTGTACACGTCGTGGCATTTCCGGCAGTTTGCCAAAAAGTTATCACCTGAATATTATCAAAATGTTTATAAGCTTGACCAGCAGAAAGACTTGGATAGCTTGAATTGCGGAAAATATTGTCAAAAAACCACAGTAAGGTGCGGCAGTAGCGTATCGCGCTCGCTGCGCAATAGCTCGCTTATGTGTTCAGGGCTTTGGAAGCCGAAACAAGGACAAGCGAAGAGGAAGGATCATTTCGTATTCCAAATGCGACCAAAATCCACAGGTGCTTTGCATTTGGAACAGTCTTGTATGATTTGTGCACTCTGGACTAAAAATCGATGCTGCGAAGCAGCAAAGAGTTTGCTGCATGAAAGACAGGGATAGCGGAAAATAGGTAAAGTCTGGGCCGGACAAACAAAAGCCACCGGCTGGCGGTGGCTTTTGTTGGGCACTGCGATACGTTACTACGCGTGCCTGCTGGCTATTGCTAAGGTCTGGTGCAATTATCGCACCGCAAGCTAGAAACAGTATCGATTTTTAATACTGATTAACCACCGATATCGTAGTCGGTATTAACAGATTTGTTTTTTGCAGATTGGATGGCTTCTGCTTTGACGTCAGCGCGGCTGCGGGCTGTCTGGGCAGAAATTTCCATAGGGTAGGTGCCTTCGCGTGTAGCCAGCAGGCCTTCGTCGCGAGCCTGTTTCAGTTCCGCAGCAACTTCAGCGCGTGTTTTGGTTGAAGTGCTTGGTGTATTGGTGAAAGCCACGAATTCAGCGCCGCCTACGACGTAAGAACTGTTATTTGCACGTGCCTGTGCCAGTTCAGCTTGCACTTCAGCGCGGGTTTTGCCTGTGTCTGCTGCAAAAGCAGCGCTAGTGCCGACGGCGATCAGGGTAGCAGCTACAAAGAATTGTTTCGCGTTCATTTTATTTCTTTCGATAAAGTATTTGTTGGACATATTCCGGGCTCGGCGGAAAGGTATTCCAATTCGCATGAGAAGTAAGTCTGGTTGGTAGGTACTCACTTCTAATACGAACTAGACACACCCGTCGGGTTCGGCCTCTTTAAGCTGGCATTGCTGTTTTGCTTATCGATGCCTGCATTGTAGGCTTATTGCAACGCAACATAAAGAGGCCTTGACGGAATATAGTATTGCAGTATTCGGAACAATCAATATTGCTGAGTTTTCTTGCGGTAATGAAAAAGGCTGCTGAGGGTTTTGAAAACAGCAGCAAAAAACGGCAAAAGCGGCAAAAAAAAGGCAGCACAGCAATACCAGCAATCAAAAGGAGCTTTATTTATGGATCGTCTGCAATCCATGCGCATTTTTTCCAAAGTCGTCGAGCAGGGTAGTTTTGCGCGCGCGGCAGAGATCCTTGATATGTCCAACGCAGTGGTCACGCGCTATGTGGCCGATCTGGAAACGCATCTGGGTACCCGGCTGCTGAACCGCACCACGCGCAAGCTGTCGCTGACAGAAACCGGCCAGATGTATCTGGAAAGGGTCAGGCAGATTCTGTCCGATGTGGACGATGCTGACGCCATTGCCTCTTATTCGGCGCGTAAACCCAGCGGCACGCTGCGCATGTATTCGCATCTGGGTTTCAGTAAATGGCAGCTGGCGTCGATGTTGCCCAAATTCGCGGCGGAGTTCCCCGACGTGGTGCTGGATGTGACAGTCTCCGACCGCACGGTAGACCTGGTGGAAGACGGCTTCGACATCGGTTTTTTCATCGACCTGCAAAAAGTCGATGCGACGATGATTACCCGCAAGCTGGCCACGTCGGAAGTAGTGCTGTGCGCATCGCCCGACTACATCCGTCAGTTCGGCGAGCCGCGCACGCCGGAGGACGTGTCCAAGCACCATTGCCTGAATTTTGGCTGGGACTTCATGCGCAACTACTGGACAGTGCAGGGCAGGCGCGATGCTCCCTCAACGCCGATACAGATACCCATACACAGCAGAGTGATCTCGAATAATTCCGATGTGCTGCGCGAATGCGCGATTGCCGGCATGGGCCTGGTGCTACGGCCTTCTTTCACACTGGGAGATGATCTCAGCAGCGGTCGCCTGGTGCGGCTGTTCCCGGAATTCCACCTTGGCGTGGTATCCATCTCCATGGTGTATCCAAGCCGCCGGCTGCTGTCTGCCAAGGTGCGCAATTTTGTCAATTTCATCGCCGGGCAGTTTCCGCATCCGGAGGAAGATCGCTGGCTGGGTTAAGCTGCAGAGAAGGCAGAAGCGAACGAAAAAAAGCCCGGAAAGATCGCTCTTTCCGGGCTTTTGACATTTTGCCTCTCAAGGCGGCAATTGCCGCCTTGATGTCTGCTCTTTTTTCAGTACACCTTAGAACGTGTAGCTGCCACGGACATAGTAGGCGCGGCCTACAGGGTCGGTGTAGCGTGGGTCATAGCCTTTCTGGAACAGCGTGCCCTGGTTGGAGAACGGAGGGTCGGTATTCAGCAGGTTCTTGATACCGGCTGTCAGCGCAATGTGCTTGAAGCCGGTGTAGCTGGCAGACACATTCCACAGCGAGTAGGAAGAAACGTCCTGCTTGAACGGTGCATCTACCTGGTTCTGGTCGTGGTAGCCGGCATTGTACGCGTTGGCGATGGTCGCACCCCATGGGCCATAGACCCAGTTCAGCGCGGCATTATGCCTCCAGCGGAAAGTCGGATTGTTGTCCGAATACTGGCCTACGCTGCTCAGGAACGGGCCGTTGCGCTCGTTCTGGTAGTCGTATTTGATCACGTAGGTGCCATCCACTGTCAGCGTGAACACGCCGATATCGGTTTTTGGCAGGCGGGCCGAGAAGCTCAGATCGATACCTTCAGTTTTGACTTCACCCAGGTTGTCGTTCAGATCCAGGATCGCAAACGGCGAGCCGTCCGGGTTGCGCAGGAACAGGTCCTTATACTTGGCATAGTCGCCATAGATGGATTGTTCAGGCAACGCGCCGATCTTGTCCCTCAGATGGATGTGCCAGTAATCCAGCGCCACGGAAACATCCTTCAGCGGTTCCACCACCACGCCTACCGAGTAAGTGCGGGATTTTTCTGGCTTCAGGTTGGGATTGCCGCCTTGCAGCTTGAACTGTTGCAGGTCGCAATCGCGCAGCGGGTTGGCGCCCGGTTGCGGAACGCCGCCTGGGCACAGTACAGGATCGTCGTAGGAGTCGTTGGTATCGTTCTTGGAGCGCGGTGCATTTTTTTCGAACAGCGTCGGTGCGCGGAAACCCGTGCTGGCCGATCCACGGAACAGCAGTTCCTTGGTTGGCTGGTAGCGGATGCCGATCTTAGGATTGAAGGTATTGCCGACGTCGCTGTAGTTATCGAGACGCGCTGCCAGCTGGATTTCCAGATCTTTGATGACAGGGATATTCAGCTCGGAAAAGATCGCTTCAATGTCGCGGCTGCCGGTCTTCGGCAAGGAGCCGGACAGGCCGGAGCTGGATGCCTGCGATGCGATCGCCTGGTTGACGTTGAAATCCGCCTTTTCCTGGCGCAGCTCGGCGCCAACAGCGATTGCCAGCTGGCCGCCGGCCATGGCCATCAGCTCGCGGCTGGCTTTAAAGTCCAGGCCGGTTGTGGTGACTTTGGCGTCCTGCACCTGGCCGCGCAGCGCAGTGCTGTCCAGATAGGCTTTGCCGGCTGCATTCTGCAGGCCGAAAGGATTCAATACACCGTTCAGTACGCCAGCGGCAAAGGACGCATCCTGCACATAACCGCCGGTGAAGTTTTCAGCGGATTTGCTGACGGAATAGGTCAGGCCAGATTTGTAATCCCAGCCTGCCAGTTCACCTTCCAGTGCAACAACCACGCGGTCAGCCGTGCCCTTGGAATTGATCTGGCGTTCGCCGGCTTCCAGAGGACGCCAGTTGACGGACAGAGGATCGCCGGACAGGCCAGGCTGCGCAGGAACGCCGCCTGAATTGCCAGGGTAGTAAGGGCTGCTCTTTGGCAGGATCAGGCCGGTCTGCGGTGGTGGCGCCGTGCGAGAAACGACTTTGCTTTCCGAGTGCAGGTATTCGATGGTGCCGGTGTGGTTTTCACCCAGCTTCATCGTACCCTTGCCGAAGAAAGCGGTTTGTTCGCTTTCTGGAATGTCATCAATCTGGCGCGTGTAATCCTGGCGGCAGGTCGAATTACTGGTGCTCGGCACCGAGAACGGCGGGTTACAGCCGGTGGCAAAGCCGGGGTTGCCGGAAACGCCAGAAGTTGCGTCAAAATAGTTGCCGGGGAAGGTCGTGCCGCTCGTCAGGCTCAGGCCGCGGCTGGGGATCACGCCGGTTTTGGAGAAAGACCTGTCCTGCGAGGTAATGACTTTTTGCTTATGGTAATCGACCACGCCGAAGATGTTGTAGCCGTCCTTGTTCAGGTCGCCGTAACCGGCAACGGCGTTGAAACGTTTTTCTCCACCGCCATCCATTTTCGGTTCCACGATTTCGCCGGTGATGGTAACGCCGGACACGGAACGCTTGGTGATGAAGTTGATGACGCCGCCGATGGCATCGGTACCGTAGATCGCGGAAGCGCCGTCACGCAGCACCTCTACGCGGTCCAGCGCAGTAATAGGGATGATGTTCAGATCGACGCTGGCGCCGTCATACGGATGATTGGCGATCCTGCGGCCGTTCAGCAGTACCAGGGTTTTATCGCCGCCCAGTCCGCGCAAGTCAGCGCTGGCCTGGCCGCCGGTAGGCAGGCCGCTGGTATTGCCACCCACCGCATTACCCAGGCCCACGGTGGACTGGTTGGCGGGGATTTTGCTCAATACTTCGGCAGCAGTCGTCAGGCCTTGCTTGACGAACTCTTCTGCCTTGATCACGGTCAGCGGCGCCGAAGTTTCAGAGGCGATGCGCTTGATTGACGAACCTGTAATTTCTACCCGCTGGGTCCGGGAATCGTCAGTTTCCTGGGCCATGGCCGTATGTGCCATAAGTCCGAACCCGATTGCTACACCGCCTGAAAACGTCAGGCGCAGGGATCGGGACAACACTGTTTCCTTCATCATTGCTTACCTCTTTGGGTCAAGTTATAAAACGCGTTAGAGACACAGTTGAATGTAATCAACCCGGTAAGGGCTGATATGGGCGCGCATCGAAGGAGAGGGTATTTGTCTATACAATTCCTTGATCCATGTATCAAAACATTTCAGAAGTAAGTATGCAATTTGTTACAGGAAAGTTTTATGACGAAAACAACAAAATAATAAAAATCGTTTTCCGCAACGCAGAATCGGGAAAATCCGGTGTATCGTATGCGCCCGGCCATCAGATCGGGCCAAAAAGTGATGTAAAAGCGCCACACATTGATGGCGTGTTTGCAGGCGCGATGCTGCAGGCCGGTGTTGTCTGGCCTATATCAAAATCATCGAAGTAGTATTGGGCGGGTAGTAGGGCGTGATCAGTTGCCTGTGAGGATATCCAGCAGCCGTTTGCCTGCCGTTTCCAGCGAACCGGTATGGTCCAGTTTGATGATTTCCGGCAATTCGGGCCGTGAGAACTGGTCGTTTCTCTGCACGCGTTTGAGCAGCGCGGCACCAGTATTGTTG
>JAYSKH010000422.1:0-4739 GCA_043726505.1 Undibacterium sp.
CGGCTGGCCGTCGATAAAATCGACATCGATGAAGTCACCGTCTGGCGTATCCCAGCGTTCCCGTCTGAACTGGACTTCTGGTTTGCGGATGAAAAGGGCGGGGTAGATGGTTTGCAGATGCCCGGTCGGCAACCAGCGGGGCGCTTGATAATTCATTGTTCCAGACTAAGTATTTCTTGCAGCATATTGCAAAAACGGATGCGAGCCAGCTATCCCGAGGCACCGCTGTACGCGGTGCCCCGGTCGGTATCAATGCAGTACGCTGGCCTTGAAAATTTCCGGCGGCGGTTTGCCGGCAGCGATGGATGCGTGGTGGGTGGCAATCCTCCAGCCGCGCGGTGTCTTCACATAGACATTGGTGGCCAGGATATGGATATCCTGCATGTCAGGCGACCCATCGCTGCCGCTGTCGACCTCTTCCACTACGCTATGTACCGAGCTCAGCATGTTCTGCGTGGCGTGCAGCTGCACCGGCCTTATATGTACGCTGCCACGTTCAAAAATGGCTTCCCAGGATGCGCGTATCGCAGCATGGCCAATCAGCCTGGGCGCGCCGGGATGGATGCAGACAATTTCTTCATCCTCGGCCCATAAGGCCATCAGGCCTTCCAGATCGGCACGGCTTAGCGCATCGTAAAATGCACTTTCGACTTCATCTGCGCTTCCGTTCAGTTGTTTCTTGACTGGCATGGTGGCCTGCTTCGCTAGGTTAGGCCGCGCCCGGTAGCGGGCGGCGGCAAGAGCCGGTCAGTGGTCAGTGACCCTTGATCACTTCGCCAGCCGCCAGCTTGTACTGAGTGCCGCAATAAGCGCAGGTTGCCGCGCCGCCGTGCGACAAGTCCAGGTAGACGCGTGGATGTGAAGACCACAAAGGCATGGCCGGGTTAGGACAATGCGCCGGCAGGTCCTTGGCTTTCAGTTCTACAACGGCGATAGGCGCGGTTGCTTGCATGGTGTTCTCCAGTTTCAATAAATACGGTAAGTGCAATAAGTAAAATAAGGGACGAAGGGGTATTGAAGCGCTGCGTACCGGATCTTTATCCGGGTTTGCATCCTTCTCTGCCGCCCGGCACGCGATGGCATGATTTTAACGGATAGCCAAGCGGGCGTCAGCATACAACTGTTTTCCTAGTAAAATAACAAGCCGGGTTCTGCTTCGGCAATACGCTTTTAATACGTTTTCATCAGCGTCGCCGGCCCGCTATTGCAGGCAGACCGGCAAAATAAGGGTGGGCATGACCGAAACAGCAAGCAAGGAAATTGAAAAAGCAGCCTTCCGCGAGGCCGTGAAGACCGGTGGCGCTACATTGTTCGGCATCGGCGCGTGGGGGCTGGTGGTCGGCGTGGCAATGATCAAGGCTGGCCTGACGGTACCGCAGGCGTTGGGCATGACTTTCCTGGTATTTGCCGGTTCTGCCCAGCTGGCGTCCCTGCCGCTGATTGCCGCGCATGCGCCGGCGTGGGTCATTTTTCTGACCGCTCTCGTGGTTAATCTGCGGTTTGTGATCTTTTCAGCCATTCTGGCGCCGCATTTTTCGTATTTGCCGTGGCGCCAGCGCGCGTGGCTCGGGTATCTGTCTGGCGACGTGTCGGTTGGCCTGTTTATTTATCGTTATCCGGAACCTGGTTATGATCCGCGCAAACTGCCTTACTTGAAGGGGTTGCTGTTGCCTAACTGGACTTCATGGCAGGTTGGCTCGGTGGTCGGCATCCTGCTGGGCAGCCAAGTACCCGCGAGCTGGGGCCTGGGGTTTGCCGGTACGCTGGCCATCCTGTGCATCATGCTGCCGCTGGTGATGAACAAGGCGGCGCTGGTCGGCGTGCTGGTGGCCGGCGCCATCGCGCTCGCCACTGTCCATATGCCGTACAAGCTGGGCTTGCTGATATCGGTGCTGGCTGGCATGGCAGTGGCGATGGCGGTCGAGGAATGGCTGGAAAAACGGCATACAGGCGCCGCAGGCAAGGGGCAGGCATGAGTGAAGTGGAAGTCTGGAGCGTCATCATCCTGCTAGGTGTCGCCACGTTTATTGCCCGCAGCTCATTCTGGCTGGTCGGCCATCACATCAATCTGCCGAAGAGGGTGCAGGAGGCCTTGCGCTACGCGCCCGCCTGCGCGCTGGCCGCCATTATTGTGCCAGACCTGATGCTGGCCAACGGTGAGATCGACGTCGCCATCAGCAACCCGCGCCTGATGGCGGGCCTGGCCGCCACCGCATTCTTCCTCGTCAAACGCAATATGCTGTTGACCATCTTCTTTGGCATGGCCGTCTATACGTATATCCGGCTGGGTCTGTAGTCTTTATTTGTATACAGCTATTTATTATTTTTTAAATAACAAATATTGCGGAGCAAGTACGAAAACCATGTAGTCCTGACGGTGGCTTTGGTAAAATACGGGTCTTATTTCTTTTTTACCCGCCACCACCTCCATGCAATTCAATCGACTCAGCGACTTAATCGCAGGCAAGCAGCTTCAGGGCAAACGTGTTTTCATCCGTGCGGATTTGAACGTGCCGCAGGACGATAGCGGCAATATTACCGAAGATACACGCATACGCGCATCTGTTCCCGCGATCAAAGATGCCTTGCAAGCCGGTGCCGCCGTCATGGTGACGTCGCATCTGGGCCGCCCGACGGAAGGCGAATTCAAGCCAGAAGACTCGCTGGCGCCCGTTGCCAAGCGCCTTTCTGAGTTGCTGGGCGTCGATGTTCCTTTGAAACAGAACTGGATAGATGGCGTGGACGTTGCCGCAGGACAGGTCGTGCTGCTGGAAAATTGCCGTGTTAACAAGGGCGAGAAGAAGAATGACGATGCACTGGCGCAAAAGATGGCCGCGCTGTGTGATATCTACGTTAATGACGCTTTCGGCACCGCTCACCGGGCAGAGGCCACTACGCACGGTATCGCTAAATACGCAAAAATCGCGTGCGCCGGTCCGCTGTTGTCCGCTGAACTGGACGCGTTGGGGAAGGCGCTGGGCCAGCCTGCACGGCCGCTGGTGGCCATCGTTGCCGGCTCCAAGGTATCCAGCAAGCTGACCATCCTCAAGTCGCTGGCCGACAAAGTGGACAACCTGATCGTCGGCGGCGGCATCGCCAACACCTTCATGCTGGCAGCCGGCCTGAAAATAGGCAAATCGCTGGCAGAAGCCGATCTGGTGGAAGAAGCCAAGGCCATCATCGATATGATGGCGGCGCGCGGAGCCTCAGTACCCATTCCTACCGACGTCGTATGCGCGAAGGAATTCTCGCCAACCGCCGCTGCCACCGTCAAATCCGTGGATGCCGTGGAAGACGACGACATGATTCTGGACATCGGCCCTGTGACGGCGGCAACGCTGGCCGCGCAGATCAAGCAGGCCGGCACCATCGTGTGGAACGGCCCGGTAGGCGTGTTTGAGTTTGACCAGTTCGGCAATGGCACCAAGGTGCTGGCGCAGGCGATTGCAGAATCCAGCGGTTTCTCCATTGCTGGCGGCGGTGATACGTTGGCCGCAATTGCCAAATACAACATCACTGACAAAGTCGGTTATATCTCCACCGGCGGTGGCGCTTTCCTGGAATTCCTGGAAGGTAAAACTTTGCCAGCGGTAGAGATATTGCTGCAAAGGGCGAAATAAACTAACAGTCCGGATTGCAGTTTATAAAGCTGCAGTGTAAAGCGCTGTTTAGAAGATGCTGTTCATGAGACGCAGTTCATAAAATACTTCAGGAGACTTGATGTTACGCGGAACCAAGATCGTTGCAACAATAGGACCAGCCTCCAGCGACCCGGCAGTGCTGAAGCGCATGCTGCTGGCAGGCGTCAATGTCGTGCGTCTCAATTTTTCGCACGGCAAAGCGCAGGACCATATTGACAGGGCAACGATGGTACGCGAGGCGGCGGCGGAATGCGGGCGCGAAATTGCCATTATGGCCGATCTGCAAGGTCCCAAGATCCGAATCGGCAAGTTTGAGAACGGCAAGATAGAAATCAGCAAAGGCGACAAGTTCATCCTCGATGCTGAATGCATGATGGGTACGCAGGAGCGCGTGGGTCTGGATTACAAGGCCCTGCCGCGCGATGTGCGTCCAAATGACGTACTGCTGCTGAACGATGGCCTGATCGTGCTGATCGTCGACAAGATCGCCGGCAGCGAAATCCACACCACCGTGCGTATCGGCGGCGAACTGTCGAATAATAAAGGCATCAACCGCCAGGGCGGCGGACTGACGGCGCCGGCGCTGACGGCAAAAGACATGGAAGACATCAAGACTGCGATGTCCTTTCAGGCAGACTACATCGCCGTATCGTTTCCTAAAAACGCCACCGACATGGAAATGGCGCGCCAGCTGTCCAACATCGCCGGCGAGGCCTATGGCCACAAGCCGATGATGATCGCCAAGATCGAGCGTGCAGAAGCGATTCCGCTGTTGCAGGAAATCCTGGATGCTTCCGACGGCATCATGGTGGCGCGTGGCGATCTGGCCGTGGAAGTTGGCAATGCCGCCGTGCCTGCGCTGCAAAAACGCATGATCAAGATGGCGCGCGCGTCGAATAAACTGGCGATCACGGCAACCCAGATGATGGAATCGATGATCGTCAACGCGGTGCCGACCCGGGCCGAAGTGTCGGACGTCACCAACGCCGTACTGGACGGCACCGACGCCGTGATGACGTCGGCCGAAACCGCGTCCGGCAAGTACCCGATCGAGACGGTGGAAGCAATGGCCGCGATTTGCCTGGATGCCGAAAAATG
>JAYSKH010000423.1:0-7671 GCA_043726505.1 Undibacterium sp.
TCGATTCTTGTCGGAGGGACCAATTCTGATTCCTGCACCTCCCATATTCTCGGCACCCAATCTTTCACTCCTCTCGCCATTTTGGTGTTAATTTCATAATTTTTGTATGATGATATTGACAATAATCACCGCCCAATGAAAATTTCTTGAATTTGCTTTTACAGCCTCGGCCGGAAGCGATCGCTCAAATATTAGAAAATGAATCATTCGGACAAAAAAATTCAAGCTATTGTTGACAGCTTAGCCAACGAGTTGCTGAGGGCAGACCGCTCTGTTTTTAACCTCAATGCCTGATTATGGCTCAGTAAGTCAGGATGGGATTTCGGTAGGGTGGTGGCGTTACCCCAAGGATAACTGTACACATTTCGTCTACATATCCAGCCGCAAGTTTTTAGTTATTTTCTATAAAAAATTCATCAGCGGCGTCGTTGTTGAAAGCGACTGCACTAGGCGCATAATGACGAACGATGAAACTGGTGACTACGACTAAATCAGCGTAGTCGACTAGTTTTCGCTAAAAAGCCTCGCAACTGCGAGGCTTTTATTAAACATAATTGTTCTGCGCTAGTCAGGCGTGCAGAACCATCAAAAATATCAACCCCGCTCCTGCGCCGTCTTCGACACTGCAATCGCGACGCCACCCAAAAAGGCCGCCACGCCCAGCATCAGCAAAGACATCTTGTAATCCGGCGATATCGACCGTACATAACCGACCAGCAAGGGGCCCAGAAACTGCCCGATCAGGTTTCCTACTCCGCTGACGAACGCCACCGCAGGCATCGCCTTGCGCAACGGAAGGATCTCCGTCAGCCGTGAAAAAATCAGCGGCATCAGCATCTTCAAGGTAAAGCCGATCAGGATAAAGAGCGCGATCTGCACGTAGAACAGTGGTGCCGGAATGAAAGCGGCAACCGACATCAGCAAACCCGTGATCATCGTTGGTATGGCGGCGTGCCAACGGCGCTCCTGGCCGTGCTTGTCGGAACGGCGGCTGATGTAATAAATACCCAGCATCGACATGACGAACGGTGCGCCGGCAAAGAAACCTATCGCCGTTTCACTTATTTGGCCATAGGATTTCAGCACGGTCGGCAACCACAGGGTAATGCCATACAGCAGGATGGTATTGAGGCCAAACCCCAGCGTCATCAGCCCCACAGCGGGTTCATTAAAAATTTTCCACCATGGATCGCTGTCCGGCTCGCTGTGGGTAGCCTGCTCTTCGGCCAGCGTCTGCTTGATGGCATCGCGATCCGGCGTGGACAGCCATGCGGCTACATCGAGGCTTTTGGGAATGGATTTAAACCAGATCAGGCAAAAAATCCAAGCGGGCAAACCTTCCGCAATCAGCATCACGCGCCAGTCGTAGTGCGCAATGATGGCGCCGGAAATCGGGCCAGCCAGAAAGCCACCCAGCGGCGCACCAAGATTCCATATACCGAAAGCGCGACCACGCTCTGCCTTGATGAACCATTGTGCCAGCAGGATGGATGTGCCCGCGTACACTGGGCCTTCGGCCAGCCCAAGCAGGATACGTACGGTGAGGATTTGCGAGAAGGTGGTGGCAAAGCCTGTCAGCATTGCCGCAGCGCCGAACAGTATCAGGCACACCGCCACCAGTCGCCGTGCGCCGAATTTCATCGCCAGGTAACCGGCCAGCAGTTGTGTCAGCGCATAACCCCAGGCAAAGGCGCCACCTATCCAGCCGCCCTGTGTTGACGTCAGCCCCAGCTCTTTGCTCATGTGCGGCAATGCCATCGCGATATTGACGCGGTCAAAATAGGACAGCATGTAGACGATGAACACGGTGGGCAGAATGATCAGCCACCTGTTCCGTCCGATACCTGGCTCACCTGCCAGCTCGCCGCTTAGCGTGTTTTGCATATTGGTGTCTCCTGTTATTTCCTGTTATTTACATGCCGGCGATCTTGTTTCATACCTGCGCAGCACTATGGCTGCTATCAGGTATGCATTGCCGCCTTCGGCTAAGGGGTAGTGGTCAGTGGTCAGTGGTTTAGGCGGACTGCAGCACTTCCTTGACATAGGATTCGCGCTCCATCTCCACCACCTCGACGCTCATCTGTACCATCATGCCTTTGGGGCGCGCGGCGCGGCGGAAGATGACTTCTGCAATCCTTTGTGACAGTTCGGCACGCATCGCTGCCGTCCTTCCTGGCAACATACGCAACTGGGCGTAAATGAACCCGCGCTCGCCGGGCTCTGTTCCCACGCGTATGGCATCCAGCTGCCGCATGCGTGATCTGAGATCGCTTTCTTTGTGGATGCTGCCGCTGGCGATGAGCGCTACATTCAGTTCCTGCAGAGTCGCATCCACATCGCCGTCTGCAAACAAACCGTAGGAATATTCAATAATCAGATGGGGCATGATATTGCTTTCTTATTGATCCATCGGCGCGCCGTCGATGGTACGGCGCATCGACACGGGACGATACAGCGGAGCGCGCATCTGCTCGACATTGTCGACCAGTTCAACGCCGATGCCCGGCGCATCCGGCACGGTGATGAAACCGGCCTGCGGTACAGGATGGCTCTTGACCAGGTCGGAGCCCAGCAGTTTCTGGCCGGACTTGAGCACCAGATTTTCAAACCCGGTGGGGTATTCCTGAATGGCGAAATTGGGAACAGACGCGGCAACCTGCATGCAGGCGGCAAGGCTGATCGGCGACAAGGGATTGTGC
Source organism: Undibacterium sp. (assembly GCA_043726505.1). GTDB lineage: Bacteria > Pseudomonadota > Gammaproteobacteria > Burkholderiales > Burkholderiaceae_D > Undibacterium. The sequence goes on from JAYSKH010000423.1 coordinate 2,700, forward strand.
GGTGCGATGTCCACGTTTTGCGCTTCCGCCAGCGCAGCGATTTTTTTTGCGCCCGTGATACCGCCGCACACGCATACTGAAGTACGCGCATAACGCACGCCACCGCCGGCCAGTTGCTGCTGGAACTCGGATGGCGTGCTAAAGCGCTCGCCGGTGGCGATAGGCACGCGGATCGCATTGCCTACCGTTGTCATCTGCGCATAGAACTCGGGGCGCAGCGGATCTTCCAGCCACATCGGCGTCAAGGGCTCCAGTACCTGGCCGATGGCAATCGCTTCGGCCGGGCTTAGGCGGCGGTGCATCTCTATCAGCAGATCGACATCCGGACCGACCGCTTCGCGGAATGCCATCACGCGCTCTTTGGCATCGCGCACCTTGCCGGCATGGGAACGGAAATAGTCGTGGCCTTCCGGCTCGTCCAGGAAAGGGTTGATATGGCCAACGGCGGTAAAACCTTCTTCACGCAGGCGGCGGCATTCAGACAATACTTCCTCCAGCGTCTCCGCATAGACGTGGCCATACACACGCAACTTGTTGCGGTAGCTGCCGCCGAGTAACTGCCACACCGGCACCTGCAGGCGCTTGCCCAGCAAATCCCACAGCGCGATATCAATGGCCGATACAGCAGCGTTTACCGCTGTGCCACGGAAATGAGAAAACCGCTGCATGATATTCCAGTGCAGCTCAATCTGGTTGGCATCCTGTCCGACCAGATACTTGCCAAACTTTTCCAGCGCAGCCTTGGCCGCCTCGATGTGGCCCCAGGAACCGGCTTCGCCGTAGCCTGTGAGCCCTGCCTCGGTGCGGATGCGCGCATACAGGAATTGGCCTACATGCAGTGCCTCAACGGAAGCGATACGGTGAATGTGCTTGCTCATAGCGATATCTCAATGGAAATAGAAAAAATGTCGATGCGGGAGAGCGAATACAGGCGCTGTAAGCTTTTGCGCACGTGCTGACAAGAGCACGGGGCATGCAGCCAACGTGTCCCGCATCGATGAAGATAACTATAGCGGCGGGGATAGTAGTTTGGAATCAAATTCTATAGCGTTACTTCTATATTCTATATAGAATATAGAAATGAACCCTATCGACCTCAGCCCCGCCTTCGTCAGGCTCGCGCGCTATATCCATGAGCGCATCATTGCTGGCGAATGGCTGCCCGGCCAGGTGTTGCCGGGTGAAGAGTCGCTCGCACGGGACATGAAAGTCAGCGTAGGCACCGTACGCAAGGCATTTGATGTATTGAGCGGCCAGGGGCTTATCACACGGCACCGCGGTCGCGGCACCTTTGTCACGCGCGCCACCGACGAACGCGCCTTCACCAGCTTCTTCCGCCTGACCGACCGCAACGACGGCGCGCGCAGGCTGCCCGAAGACACGCTGCTGCTGCGCGAACGCGTCAATGCAGACGCCGATGAACGCGCGGCGCTCAAACTAGGCGCAGGTGAGCTTGTTTATCGGCTGCGTAGGCTGAGAGTCCTTGACGGCGCACCGCTGGTGCTGGAAACAATCAGCTTTCCCCATGCCCGCGTCGGAGCCAAGGAATGGGGCGCCGACGGCGCGCCATTTCATCTGGTCTATTCTTTTTTGGAACAGCAATGCGGCATCTCCGTCAGCCGTGTTGAAGACCGGCTGAGAGCCTGCCTGCTACCCAAAAAAATAGCCAAAGATTTCGGTCTGCCAGCCGGCCATCCAGTACTGCTATCGATACGCACCGGTTATGACCTGCGTGGCGAGCCGGTGGAATTCCGGTCTTCGTGGATGGCGACTGATACGCATGATTATTTGAGTGAGTTGCGCTGGGCGGCAGCGACCGAGGGTCAGTGAAGTGCAAGGAAATGCAGACACTTTATTCCTGTAACCAAAAAACTAATGTCCTCAGTAAATTTACGATCGGCGATTGTTGCCGGTACAAGCGACTAACTAGCATGCCGACTCGTCTCATAAGTCAAACTTACCCTAGGAATCGAGTGTTATATGCATTTGCCTGGTATCTCAAACGTGCTTAAGGGATTTTTATTTTTTTCTGCGTCACTATCCATCTCCGCAGGTGCGACTGACATTCCATGCAGAGCTCAAACTAAGCTAGGCCTGGGGCTGTTGACATCGAGAGTCATCATTGTTGGCGAAACTCACGGTACAAAAGAAATTCCTGAATTTGTAAGCGGTTTGGCGTGTAGCCTGGCAAACGAGGATAGACCTCTGCTAGTCGGCCTTGAGATGCCTATCGATGAGCAAAAATCTATATCGGAATATCTCAAAAGCACTGGCACACCCGAAGATAAGCATCGCCTCACATCAGGCAAATTCTGGCATCCGTATATGCCGGATGGGCGCAGTGGCGAAGCAATGTTGAAGCTAATCGACGATATCCGGTTACTCCACGCAGCTAAAAAGGAAGTATTCCTATTTGCGATGGATATGGACGATAACCAAATGCCACTTCCACTCAGCAAAAATGAAAGCAACTGGCCAGGCCTTCGCAACGCCTTTATGGCACTCAATATTGAAACAAGATTGGGCCAGTACCCAAACTACACGGCATTGATCCTGGTAGGAAATTATCATGCTGAAAAAGGTATTGGTACACCAGAGGACAAGGACGGCCACTCCATGGCCGAAATTCTTTCGCACAAATTTGCAATCCAGAACATTGATTTTTCGACGACAGGCGGAGAGGCATGGACATGCGAGGGGCCCTCAGCAAGGACAGCTGTATGCGGGCCCCACTCCCGAAAAGCGCGAGCCAAGTTCAGCGATTCGGACTATGACTTTATTGTCCCGTTAGGCAAAATCTCGGCATCTTCTCCAGCAGTTAGTTCTAAAAACTGAGTTAGCCCAGTATAGAGACAGCGGGTAATTCTATGCTGTCTGGTTCTTTCTCAATCCAACTCAAGCAAGCTCCCGATTACGCGGCATGTTTCGGGAAGTGCCAAGCGCAATAGCAAATGCAATAACAGTCAGCAGCACAGCAACCGCAAACGTAACCCGCATGCCGTCAACAACGGCTGCAGGTTGCGCCGTCGTGATATCGCTTGCTTTTGACGCCAGCGCAAATATAGCTCCCATGACGGACACGCCGGTAATAAGCCCCAGATTGCGCGACAGGCTGAGCATGCCTGAAATGACGCCGCGCTGATCAGGGCGGGCATCCGCCATGATGGCTGTGTTGTTGGCCGCCTGGAACAGTGCATAGCTGGCGGTGATGCAAACGACGGAAAGCAAATATCCTGCGATGCCGAACGCTGGACCTACAGAAGACAAGGCAAGGCAGCCGACGGCCATTCCTGCGAGGCCGGTGATAGTCATACGCCGCGGACCAAAACGGTCCACGATGCGGCCGGCAGGCACGCCGGTCAGCGCAGAAACAAGCGGGCCGGCGGATAGTATGAGCCCGACGACTCCCGCCTTGAGGCCCAACGCGCGCGACAGATAAAACGGCCCGACCACCAGCGTCGACATGATCACGGTGGAAACAAGCATGCTCATCGCCAGGCTTGCGCTTAATCCCTGCTTGCGAAACATCGACAACCGGATCAGCGGCGAAGCGGCCCTTGCCTCGGCACGCACAAACAGTGCAAGGCCAGTGACGGACGCCAGCAATAAAGCGATGTTGAGCACACCGAAGCTGCCTTTTCCCATTGTCATCGCAAGCGCATACGCCGCAAGTGTGGCGCAGAGCAGCAGCGTTCCCATATGGTCGAAGCGTGCACGTTCCGCCTTCGGCCTCTCGATATCAGCAGGCAGGAAGCGGTGCGCAAGATAAAAATTCAGTACGCCCAATGGGACGTTGATGATAAAGATGGAAGGCCAACCGAAGCCGCTAATGAGCACTCCTCCCAGCGCAGGCCCCATTGTCGTGCCCACTGCGGACATCGTTCCCAGCAGGCCTATGGCGCCGCCGGTCTTTTCTTTCGGCGCAGTTTCGCTGACACAGGCGATGGTCAGTGCCAGCATAACGGCCGCTCCCAGCCCCTGTACCGCGCGAGCGGCGATCAGAAACCATAATGCGGGCGCGACGCTGCACAGCAGCGAAGCAACGGTGAACAGCACAATGCCAGTCAGCAGCAAACGGCGGCGACCTAGCATATCGCCGAGACGTCCGGCACTAACAATCAGCGTGGTAATGGCGAGCAGATAGGCAAGGATTATCCATTGGCTGGCCTGGAAAGAGGCAGCGAACGCTTGCGCCAGCGCCGGCAGGCCTGCGTTGGCAATACTGGTATCCAGCGAAGGCATCAGCATGGAAAGAGAAAGGCTGGCCAGCGCCCAGCGGACGGAGGACGTACGCGCCGCTTCTTCATGCAAGGAAGTGGTGTTTGTGGAAATGACAGGCTTCAAGATGGGCTCCCGGATGAAATTCATTCCAAGATAGTGTGATTCTTGGCATGGCGGAAGGCGCATCATTTGCACTTTATACGTGCATCAAACGCCACATCATAGCCCAAGCTATGCTAAAGTCGCCGCATGTCCACGCCTGACTTCAACCTGCTGATTACCCTTGACGTGCTGCTCGCGGAAGGCAGCGTTGCTCGCGCAGCCCGGCGCCTGCGGCTGAGCCCTTCCGCCATGAGCCGCGCGCTGGCACGGCTACGGGAAACGACAGGCGATCCGCTGCTGGTCAGGGCGGGCCGCGGTCTGGTTCCCACCCCTAGGGCACTGGAATTGCGTGAACAGGTGGGCCGACTTGTGAAGGAGGGAGAAGCCGTTCTTCGTCCTGTCGACAAACTCAATCTTGGTCAACTGGTGCGCACGTTCACGCTGCGAACCAGTGAAGGCTTTGTCGAGAACTTCGGCGCGCAGCTGATTGCCCGCGTCGGCGACGAGGCACCCGGCGTGCGTCTGCGTTTTGTGCAAAAACCAAACAAGGACAGCACGCCGCTACGGGATGGAAGCGTGGATCTGGAAACCGGTGTTGTTGGGCTGGAATCCGGCCCCGAGCTACGCACGCAGGCATTGTTCCGGGACC
>JAYSKH010000424.1:0-16618 GCA_043726505.1 Undibacterium sp.
CGGCCCGCATAGGTGTAGTAGCCACCGGCGTCAATCGAATATTTGTCACCGCTCTTGACCCAGTCGCCGACGAAGGTAGCACGGCTCTTTTCGCGGTTAGCCCAGTACAGCAGCGCGGCGCTGGGGCCGCGTATGTACAGATCGCCGATCTCACCCTGCGGCACTGCCTTGCCGGCGTCATCGCGCAGTTCCAGCTGGTAGCCGGGCACCGGCGTACCGGTGGAACCATAGTGCACGTCGCCCTCACGGTTGGACAGGAAGATGTGCAGCATTTCGGTAGAGCCCAGGCCATCCAGGATGTGGCAGTTAAAATGCGCGTGGAATTTTTCACCCACTTCCTTGGACAGGGCTTCTCCGGCGGATGCGCAGATACGCAGCGCCACCTGGTCGCCGGACGGCAGGCCGTCTGCCGCCAGCATGCCTACATACAGCGTGGGCACGCCGGCAAAGACGGTAGGTTTGTAGTCGACCAGGCGTTTGAATACCGCCTGCGGCGTAGGGCGCTCCGCCATCAGCACGGTGGTTGCTCCCACACTGAGCGGAAAGGTCAGGCCATTGCCCAGCCCGTAGGCGAAGAACAGCTTGGCGGCGGAGAATACCAGGTCGGATTCGCGGATACCAAGTATGGGTTTGCCATACAGCTCTGCTGTCCAGAACAGGTTCGCATGCGAATGCACGGTTCCCTTGGGGCGGCCGGTAGAGCCGGATGAGTATAGCCAGAAGGCGAAATCGTCGGCGCGGGTACGGGCAAATTCCTGCGGCATCATCGGCGCGTTATCCAGCAGGCTGGCAAACGCCGTCGTGCCCGGCACGGCAACGCCGTCTGGCCCGGAGATGATGATTTTCGGCTGCTGCTCCAGCGCGGCCAGCGCCTCCTGCACGATGGGCCACAAGGCTTCGGATGCGATGACGGCGCTGGCGCTGCTGTGTTCCAGCATATACGTATAGTCGGCTGCGGGCAGCAGCGTGTTGACAGGTACCGGTACCACGCCGGCCAGCATTGCGCCCAGCAATGCCACCGGCATGTCCACCGTATCCTGCATGACGAGCAGGATGCGTTCTTCCTTGTGGATGCCGAAGCGTTTAAGGCCTGCGGCAAACTTGCGCGCACGCAGGTCCAGTTCACCGTAGCTGATGCTTTGCGTATCGTCGATATAGGCGATCTTGCCGGCGCGGTCCTTGTTTATTTCCAGGATATTCCGCGCGAAATTAAACTGCTCGGCGAGCTTGGGTTCTGCTGCCTGTTCAGGCGCCGATTCAGATACTGGTGTTGCCAATGCTTGTGCTATGTCTGCTGCTTGGTTCATTGCTGTCTCCTCCAACATTCCTGGCAATACTGCCGCTGGGTGTAGCCGCTTTTTCTGACAGTGCTTTTATTTTTTTATACTGTCCAGGCTTTGGCTGTCGCGGATAAATGTTCCAGCGTCTGTGCCGATCCCTGTATAGCGCTACGGCGATGGTAAAAGGCCAATGCGCGCAATCCGCCCAGTTCTTCGCCGCCGCCGGCACGCCCCGGGCCGCCGTGGATGGAACCCGGCATCACATTGCCGTGGCCCGTCTGTGTTTTTGCCACTTCCGGTGTTACCGTATGCACGCGGCCATGCGAAGCAGAGAGTGCGTGCGCGGTGTTTGCCAGCCAGCCTGCATCTTCGCTGAAGGCGGAAGCCACCAGCGAACCCAGGCCACGGTGCGCGAGATCCAGCGCATGTGCGGTATCCCGGTAGCCGAGCAGTGTCGATACCGGGCCGAACACTTCATGGTCATGCACCAGTGACGCCTGGTCTGCATCCTGCAGACCGAACAGCGTAGGCGACACGCAGGCGGCGATTGCTTCATCGGCATCCACCAGCGGCTGGCGGGAACCGTCGTGCAGGACCTTGGCTTCGCCGGTCAGCTTGCGTATGCCGGCCTGTACGTTGTCATATTGTTCCCGGCTGACCAGCGAGCCCATGCGCACTTCTTCATTGCGTGGATTGCCTACTTTAATCTGCGCCAGTTTGGCGACAAGCGCTTCTGCCACGTCGTTATAGACCGATGCAGGCACCAGTGCGCGGCGCGTGGCCGTGCAGCGCTGGCCGCTCTTGGTGCTCATCTCGCGCACCAGCTCATTGACGTAAGCGTCGAAGGATGCGCTACCAGGCAGAGCGTCGGGACCGAGTATCGAGCAGTTCAGGCTATCCGCCTCTATATTGACCCTGACGGAATGGCGCGCCACTGCATCATGCGAGCGGATCGCCACGGCGGTGTCGGCGGAGCCGGTAAAGGACAACACATCGAAAGGGCGCAGCTGGTCCAGCAGGCCGGCGGAACTGCCGCAGACGATGGACAGTGCACCGGCGGGCAGGATGCCGGCGGCAATCACGTCGGCAACCATACGGTGCGTGAGCCAGGCTGTAACGGTGGCCGGCTTGATAATCACAGGTACGCCGGACAGCAGTGCCGGCGCTGCTTTTTCCCACAGACCCCAGGAAGGGAAGTTGAACGCATTGATGAACAGCGCCACGCCGCGCGCGGGCGTCAGGATGTGTTGCGCCTGGAACAGCTTGTCTTTGGAGTAGATGGCCGGCGCGCCGTCCAGCAGTGACCGGGCATCGCCCAGGCCTGCTCCCAGCTTGGCGTAGTAGCCCAATGTGAAGCAGCCGCCTTCGATGTCGACGGCAGAATCCGCCTTGGTCGTGCCAGAATTGGTCAGCGAAATATCATAATAGGCATCGCGGTTGGCCTGCAGTACCTTCAATACCTGGTCCAGCATCGCGGCGCGCTCGCCGTAGGTCATTGCCTGCAATGCTGCAGCGCCTTTGCTGCGCGCAAATTCAAAGCCGGCTTCCAGCCCGGTCGCGCGGCCGCCGGTGCTGGCGATGTGCTCGCCGGTAACCGGGTCGCGCAGCAGGTTGGCGGCATCGGCTTGCGGCTGCCATTCGCCGCTCAGGTAGTTGTGCAGATAGTTGCTCATGATGGTCTGTTCTTTCAGATGGTGGGCGGCGCGCTGGAGATTCAGGCGGCAGCGGAAAATTGGATGGCGCCTTGCGGCAGCAGGTACAGTACAAAGGCGCGGCCTCGGCTGACGGTGGGGCGGTGCGCGCTGCCTGCTTCATAGACGCACCATCCGGCAGGGTGGCCGTCAAACAGTGCGTCCTTGGTCAGCGGCATGATGAGGTCGATCTCGCCGTTTGGATGGCTGTGATGAGGGCCGGCGATGTCGCTCATGTCCACGACATCGACACTGAAGCCATGTGTGGCATCGGAAGGCTTGATGACCCGGCCGTAGCGTATGCCGCCGCCTTCATGCTTGCACATCCAGCCTTCGCTGGTGCCGCTGACGCAGGCGTCGAAAATGGCATCGTAGATAGGGCTGCCGGGGCCGTGTTCCGCGTTCAGGTGCGCTTCCAGCGCAGCGCCTAGCGGGATGCCGGCGATTTCTTCCGTCAGGCGGGCGATAAGTTTTTGAAAAGCCGGCGCGTCCATCGTTTACAATCTCCTGATTTTTGCATCTATAGTGCATTCAGTTTTTTAAAAACTGCACTGAAAGTGCAATTTCGCTAAAGTGTAGGTGTAATATGTTGCATGTGTCAAGCGGCGATGCATGTTATATTTCATCAGGCTCTCATCAACTCTGGAAACGCAGTGCATGAATGACTTAAGTAATAACGGCGCTAATAATGATGTGGACGGCGCGCCTACCGGCGAAGTGCAGGGTGGGGCTGAGGGTGTCCGCGACCTCTTTTTAATTGCTCTGGGAGACCGGCTGCGCGCGCTCAGGTCGCGCCGCGGGCTCACGCGCAAGGCGTTGGCGCGGCTGGCCAATGTGTCCGAGCGGCATCTTGCCAATGTGGAATCCGGTGTCGGCAATGCGTCCATCCAGTTCCTGCGGCAACTGACTGCCGTGCTGAACTGCACGCTGGCTGAGATGATAGGTGATGAGACTGCCACGTCGCCCGAATGGCTGATGATCCGCGAGATACTGCGTGGCCGTTCCGACACCGAGCTGGCGCAGGCGCGCGCCGCACTGTCCGGCGTTTTTGAAACGCCGACCAGCGAAAAATCCCGCCGCCAGCGCGTAGCGCTGATCGGTTTGCGCGGTGCTGGTAAGTCGTCGATAGGACGCATGCTGGCCGACCGCTGGGTGGTACCCTTCATAGAGCTGAACCGGCAGATAGAAACCCTGGCTGGCTGCAGCGTTGCCGAGATCCACGCGCTGTATGGGCAAAACGCCTATCGTCGTTATGAGTTCAGGGCGCTGGAAGACGCAATCCAGCGCTTCCCGCAGGCCGTCATTGCCACGCCGGGCGGCATCGTGTCCGACCCGGCCACGTTCAATCTGCTGCTGTCGCACTGTTATACGGTATGGTTGAAGGCCTCGCCGGAAGAGCACATGGGCCGCGTCGTTGCCCAGGGCGACACCCGTCCAATGTCCGGCAACCGTGAAGCGATGCAGGATCTGAAGGAAATCATCCAGAGTCGCACGCCTTTTTATTCAAAGGCCGATGAAACCTTCGATACCAGCGACATGACGCAGGAAGGCGCTTTTCTGGCGCTGGACGATCAGCTGCGCTCAATGGCGCTGTCCAAGTAATTCCCCTCCTTTCTATATGACGCCGGCTCCGGCTGGCGTCAGTCTGCTTTGTTCCCTTAGTTTTACCTTCTGTTAGTGTCTATTCACGTTTATTGACTATTGTTTGCAGGCCTTCGCTGGCCTGCAAACTGTCGCAATGCAGCATAAGCACATGCATGTTATTGCTTGACTTGGCTTATTTCATGCAATATAGTGCGTTTAACGTATTTCGAATGCACCATACTGCTACCAAGGAGTGAGACACCATGTCGCCGACCATCAATTACGAAACCAATCCCGAATCCTATAAACACTGGACGCTGTCCGTGGACGGCGTTATCGCCACGCTGACAATGAACGTCGATGAAGACGGCGGCCTCAAGGAAGGCTACAAGCTGAAGTTGAACTCCTACGACCTCGGCGTGGACATCGAATTGCATGATGCAGTGCAGCGCATCCGCTTTGAGCACCCTGCGGTACGCACCGTCGTCATCACCAGCGCGCGTGACCGCATTTTTTGCTCCGGCGCCAATATCTTTATGCTGGGCAAGTCCACGCATGCATGGAAGGTCAACTTCTGCAAGTTCACCAATGAAACACGCAATGGCCTGGAAGACTCCAGCCGCCATTCCGGCCTCAAGTTCATTGCCGCAGTCAATGGCGCCTGCGCCGGCGGCGGTTATGAACTTGCTGCGGCTTGCGACGAGATCATCCTGGTGGATGACCGTTCTTCTTCCGTCAGCCTGCCGGAAGTGCCTTTGCTCGGCGTGTTGCCAGGTACCGGTGGCCTGACGCGGCTGACCGACAAGCGCAAGGTGCGCCACGACCATGCAGATATTTTCTGTACCACATCGGAAGGCGTGCGCGGCCAGCGCGCCAAGGACTGGCGTCTGGTGGACGAAGTGGTTAAACCGGCCTTATTCCAGCAGGCAGTGCGCGAACGCGCGCTGCAACTGGCAGAGCAGAGCGACAGGCCTGCCAACGGCAAGGGCGTAGTGTTCACTCCGCTGAACAAAAAAACCGGCGAAGACAGCATCAGCTATGCGTATGTCAATGTGCAGATAGACCGCAATGGCCGCACCGCAACGCTGACGGTCAAAGCGCCGTCCGTTGAACAGCCTGCCGACATCGCCGGCATAGAAGCGGCGGGCGTCAACTGGTGGCCGCTGCAAATGGCGCGCGAGCTCGATGACGCCATCCTGCATCTGCGCACCAATGAGCTGGACGTTGGTACCTGGATACTGAAAACACAGGGCGATGCACGCGACGTGCTGGATGTCGATGCTGCGCTGGTGGAGCACAAATCGCACTGGCTGGTGCGCGAGACAATAGGTTTCATGCGCCGTACCTTTGCGCGCCTGGATGTTTCTTCCCGCACGCTGTTTGCACTGATAGAAGAAGGCTCCTGCTTCGCCGGCTCCCTGCTGGAGATCGCGCTGGCAGCAGACCGTAGCTATATGCTGGCTTGCCCGGATGAACCGAAAAAAGCGCCGAAGATCATCGCTTCAGAAATGAATTTTGGCCTGTTGCCGATGGTGACGGCGCAATCCCGTCTGCAACGCCGCTTCTATGAAAACGAGACTGAGGTCGCTGCCGTGCGCGCCAAAATCCGCGAGCCGCTGGATGCATCGCAGGCAATGGCGCTGGGCCTGATCACCGCTGATCCTGATGATCTGGATTGGGCCGATGAAACCCGTCTGGCGTTGGAAGAGCGCGCCAGCATGTCGCCGGATGCACTGACCGGGCTGGAAGCCAACCTGCGCTTCAACGGCAAGGAAACCATGGAAACCCGTATCTTCGGCCGCCTGACCGCATGGCAAAACTGGATCTTCATCCGCCCCAATGCCGTAGGCGAACTGGGCGCGCTGAAGGTCTATGGCAGCGGTAATAAAGCCAAGTTTGACCTGAACCGCGTTTAAGACAACTGCTGAAAAAACTGGCCGGACAATTATCCCCCTCATGCAAAGGACTGCCCCGTGAGCACCATTAATTACAATGAAACCATCCCCAATAACGTCGGCCTGTCGGAAGACAAGACGCTGCAGCGTGCGCTGGAACACTGGCAGCCTAACTACCTGAACTGGTGGCGCGACATGGGCCCGAGCGGTTCGCTGAACCATGACGTGTACCTGCGCACGGCGATCAATGTCACGCCGGAAGGCTGGGCGCATTTCGGCCACGTTAAAATGCCGGATTACCGCTGGGGCATCTTCCTGGCCCAGGCCGAAGAAAACCGCAAGATCAATTTTGGTGAAAGTAAAGGCCGCGATGCGTGGCAGGATGTGCCCGGCGAACACCGCGCCAACCTGCGCCGCATCATCGTCACGCAGGGCGATACCGAGCCAGCATCGGTAGAGCAGCAGCGCCATCTGGGCCTGACGGCGCCTTCGCAATACGATCTGCGCAACCTGTTCCAGATTAACGTCGAAGAAGGCCGGCACCTGTGGGCGATGGTCTACCTGTTGCATAAATATTTCGGCCGTGACGGCCGCGAAGAGGCGGAAGCGTTGCTGCAACGCAATTCCGGTGATCAGGACAAACCCCGCATCCTGGAAGCCTTTAATGAAGAGACGCCGGACTGGCTGGCGTTTTATATGTTCACTTATTTCACCGACCGCGACGGCAAGTTTCAGCTGAACGCGCTGGCGGAATCCGGTTTTGATCCGCTGTCGCGGACCTGCCGCTTCATGCTGACGGAAGAAGCGCATCACATGTTTGTCGGTGAATCCGGTATTTCCCGCGTCATCCAGCGCACCTGCGAAGTGATGCGCCAGCACGGCATAGAAGATCCGGAGCAAGTGCGCGCCAAGGGCGTCATTGATCTGCCGACGATACAGCGTTACCTGAACTTCCATTTCAGCGTCACCATCGATCTGTTCGGCGCCGACCAGTCTTCCAATGCCGCCAACTTCTACACGTCCGGCCTGAAGGGCCGTTACGAAGAAACCAAGCGCGATGACGATCATCTGTTGAAAGGCCAGTCCTACCGCATCCTGGAAGTAGCCAATGGCTCGCTGACCGAGCGCGAAGTGCCAATGCTGAATGCGCTGAACGAAGTGCTGCGTGACGACTTCATCCGTGATTCGGTGGCCGGCGTAGGTCGCTGGAACCGTGTTATCGAAAAAGCCGGCCTGGGCTTCCGCCTGAGCACACCGCACAAGGCATTCAACCGCCACATCGGCGGCTTTGCCGGCATGCGCATCTCGCCGGATGGCCAGGTCATTTCTGAAGCTGAATGGCTGAGCAAGGTGCGCCACTGGCTGCCAAGTGAAGAAGACCGCGCCTATGTCGCTTCCTTGATGGGCCGTGTCATCGAGCCCGGTAAGATGGCTAACTGGATTGCGCCGCCGCCGGTAGGCATTAACCGCCAGGCGATCGATTTTGAATATGTGCGTTTTAACTAAGCTTGGTTAATTTGAATTAATTTCAGGTAGTGAGGAACACGCTGAGGTGTGTTCCGTTTTTCTCTTTCAGTTTTACAAGTCAGGTAAATCATGAACGCTCCCGAAGCCGTCATCCTGATCAGGCAACACCTGATTGACCCCGAGGTTTGCATTCGCTGCAATACCTGCGAAGAAACCTGCCCGGTAGACGCCATCACGCACGACAGCCGCAACTATGTCGTTGATGCCGACAAGTGCAATAGCTGCGGCGCCTGCATATCGCCTTGCCCTACCGGTTCCATCGACCACTGGCGCACGATGCCCAAAAGCGGCGCTTATACGCTGGAAGAGCAGCTGAGCTGGGACGAATTGCCGGCACAACAGGAAATAGAGGCCGAAAGCCTCGCCGTGGCGGAAGAGCAGGTCACCGCCACGCTTCAAGTCAATGCGGCGATGTCGCCATCATCGACGACGGCTCCTTGGTCGGCGGCACATCCGTACATCAACCTGTATACGCTGAAGACGCCGATCACCGCCACTGTAGCCGGTAATTTCCGCCTGACTGCGGAAGACGCGGACAGCGACGTGCATCATATCGTGCTGGATTTTGGCAACCAGTTCTTCCCCATCCTGGAGGGGCAATCGATAGGCGTGATTCCGCCGGGGACGGATGCCGGAGGCAAACCGCATTACATGCGTATGTATTCGGTCGCCAGCCCGCGCGATGGCGAGCGCGAAGGTTACAACAACCTGTCGCTGACGGTGAAACGGGTAGTCGAAGACCATGAGGGCAAGCCGGCGCTGGGCGTCGCTTCCAACTACCTGTGCGACCTGCAAAAAGGCGACACCGTCAATCTCGCCGGACCTTTCGGCACCAGTTATCTGATGCCCAACCATGCCAACGCCAATCTGCTGATGATCTGCACCGGTACCGGCTCCGCGCCGATGCGCGCGATGACAGAACGCCGCCGCCGTTTGCTGAAAACCCAGGCAAAAGAACAGAGCGGCAAGCTGCTGCTGTTTTTCGGCGCCCGCAAGTCGGAAGAGTTGCCTTACTTCGGCCCGTTGCGCAAGCTGCCGGCCGAATTCATTGACATGCACCTGGCATTCTCCCGCGTGCCGGATCAGCCGCGCGCTTACGTGCAGGACAAGATGCGGCACGCCGGCCAGGCAGTGTCCGAGCTGCTGGATGGCGACACCTACGTCTATATCTGCGGCCTGAAAGGCATGGAAACCGGCGTCATGGAAGCCTTGCGCGACATCTGCAAGGATGGCGGCAAGGACTGGCCGAGCCTGCATGCAAAAATGGTGGCCGAAGGCCGCTTCCATGTCGAGACCTATTAAATTGTTGTAATAGCTTGAAGAGACACGAATGACGATTTCACTACCGCTGCAAACCAATAATTTTCGCGTCGATATTGAAGATGACGGTATTGCGCATCTGGTGTTCCAGCCCGCCGGCGGCATGCCGGTGACCGATGCTGTCGGCCATGCGGAATTGGCAGCAGTATGGGCCAGGCTCAGCGGCCGCCCGGATGTGCGCGTCATCCTCGTGCGCAGCGAGGGCAAGGCTTTTTGCGCGGGAGGTGAACTGGCGATGGTGGATGACATGCTGGTGTCCGAACAATCGCGCCAGCGTGTAATGGCGGAAGCGCGCGAACTGGTGCGCGGCATCATTGATTGTGACAAACCCATCGTCTCAGCAATCAACGGCGCTGCAGTCGGCGCCGGGCTGGCGGTGGCTTTGCTGGCCGATATCTCGATTGCATCGCGTACGGCGAAGCTGATAGACGGCCACACCAAGCTAGGCGTGGCCGCCGGTGATCACGCGGCGATCATCTGGCCGCTGCTGTGCGGCATGGCCAAGGCCAAATATTATCTGCTGCTGTGTGAAACGCTGGGCGGCGAGGAGGCGGAGCGCATAGGCCTGGTCAGCCGCGTCGTCGATGCGGAAATCTTGCAGCAAGATGCCTTACAGATCGCGCAGAAGCTAGCAGCCGGTAGCCGCTCTGCGTTATCCGGTACCAAACGCTCGCTGAATCACTGGATGCAGGCTGCATGGCCCGCATTTGAGGCGTCACTTGCCGCAGAGATGATGGATTTCAGCCAGCAGGATGCGCGCGAAGGCGTGCTGGCGATCAAGGAAAAACGCGCACCCGTTTTTAAATAAACCTCCCCTGAGCCGAGCTCATTCCGGTCTAGACTGGCGGTGAGCTCCGCCGGATGCAGGTTCTGCTGCTGTTTCCGTTACCCCATCTCCCGATTTCCTTATTCTTTCTTAAGTTGCAAGGCGCCTGCCTTTGCGCTGCCGCGCCACGGCCTTAATTCTGGTTCCCGATCCCATTTATTACTGGGTCTGCATGGATTGCTGGCCGGTGGATTGCATCTAAATGCCCATTTCATCTACTTTTTTTAAATAAAAAATTTTAATTCGTGAAATATTACGAATATCAAATTATTTCAATATAAATTAAAATAAAGACATTATTTAGTGATAATTTCCTCTGTGAAGGCGAGATTATTAGCCTTATTAAAGTAAATTCTGTATTCTTTGTAATACATCAAATTTATAAAAAATTGTAAATCATAATATTTCTCAATCATGACATTAAATACAAATCCACTCCAGAATGCGGCGGGCAGCCAGTTGCTCAGGGATTCAGCCTATGCGCAATTGCGGGCGGAAATCCTCAGTTGTGAACTGCCGCCCGGAGCCGAGATCAGGGAAGGCGAACTGGCCGCGAGGTTCAGTATCAGCAAATCGCCGGTGCGCGATGCACTGATGCGGCTGGAGCGTGAAGGCCTGGTGACATCGACGCCGCGCCAAGGCTACCGGGTTGCACCGATATCGCTGGCCGACGTGCATGACATGTTTCATCTGCGCGGCGCGCTGGAGCGGGCCTGTATGGAACGCATTACGACACAGGCCAACGACGAACAATTGCAGACGCTGGACAGGTTCCGCCGCTTTGAAGCGGGTGAGTGGAATGGCGGCTTTATTGCCTATAACCGTGCGTTCCATCACAGCCTGGCGGAGCTGGCGGCCAATGCAAGATTAAGGAATCAGCTGGGAGAATTGATCGACCAGATGGAAAGGGTAGTGCGGGTGAGCGTCAGCAATGTCAAGCGCGGCAATCCCGACACCCTGGTAAAGGAGCACTGCCAGATTATCGATGCGCTGCAGGAGCGCAAGCACAAGCGTGCGGAGCGTCTGGCGGAACAACATATTGCTGCAGCCTCCAAGCGGGTGATTGATGCAATTTCGCGCCTGGCGGTGGTGGCTTGATTAATTTTTGAGAGGAATGAAGATGTCCAGCATGTCGAATAGCAATGAAACCGGTGTCCCGCTGCACGGATTGTTCATAGACGGCAAGGAGATACCGGCCAGCCGTCCGGATCTGCTGGATGTCATCAATCCTGCTACCGGCGCTCTGCTGGCACAGATCGGCCATGCCAGTGATGCTGACGTGGACAAAGCAGTGCGCAGTGCCGGCGCTGCGTTTGAAACGCTGGAGTGGAGCGGCATGTCCAACCGTACACGGGCCAAGCTGATCAACAAGCTGGCGGATGTGTTTGAAGCCAACCTGGAAGAAATCTATCACCTGGAAACCGTCAACAACGGCCGCTCGCTGAATGAAACGCGGGCGCAGGTATCGCGGTTGCCGGATTTCCTGCGTTATAACGCAGGCCTGGCGATCGCGCGCCGCGACTCGGTGATACCGGTGGATGGCAATTACCTCAACTACACGCTGCGCACACCGATAGGCGTGGTCGGCAACTCGACGCCATTCAACCATCCGCTGATGATCATGATGAAGAGCCTGGCGCCGACGCTGGCGTCCGGCTGCACAACGGTTGTCAAACCTTCCGAATATACGCCGCTGACCACACTGCGGCTGGCGGCGCTATTCGCCGAAGCCGGCTTGCCGCCCGGCGTGTTCAATGTTATCACCGGCTTGGGCCCTACCACCGGCAAGGCGCTGGCGGAACATCCGGGCCTGGCAAAGTGGGTGCTGACCGGTGGCACCGAGGCGGGCCGCATCACCGGCGCGCTAGCCGGCAACAACTTCGCGCACCAGACGCTGGAGCTGGGCGGCAAGACACCGGTGCTGGTATTCGACGATTTTGATGTCGACCAGGCTGTCAACTACGCGGCATTCGGCGCTTTCATCGGCGCTGGCCAGACCTGCATCTGCGGCAGCCGTCAGATCGTGCAAGAAAAAGTGTATGACGAATTTGTCGAAAAACTTGCCGCCAAGGCCAAGTCAATCCGTATCGGCAATCCTATCGACCCTTCCGTGCAGCTCGGGCCTGTCGTGTCGGCGCGCCAGCAGCAGCGCGTGTTGAACTACATCAAGATAGGCCTGGAAGAAGACCGCGCGCGCTTGGTTGCCGGCGGCCGCATTCCTGCCGATGCCGCGCTCAAGGATGGTTTTTTTGTCGAGCCGACAGTGTTTGCCGACGTCACTGCCGACATGCGTATTTTCCAGGAAGAAGTGTTTGGCCCCTTTGTATCGGTGACCAAATTCTCCACCGAAGAAGAGGGCATTGCGCTGGCCAATAATTCTCCGTTCGGCCTGGCCGGCGCGATCCGCACCAAGGACGTGACGCGCGCGCACCGCGTGGCGGCGAGGCTGAAATGCGGCATTGTGTGGATCAACGACCATCACCGGCTGGACCCGGCTTCGCCATGGGGCGGCGTCAAGGATTCCGGCATAGGCCGTGAATGCGGCACCGAATCTTTTGACCAGCACTTCGAGACCAAGAGCGTCATGGTCCGCCTGGACGATGCGCCGTTCGACTGGTACAAGGACACCGCCAGCCAGCCTCGCCTGAATTGACAGCAACATTTTTAGCAGCACAGCGCCCGCTTTTCACTGATCTATTGCTGGCCGCAGCGGGCCCTGCACCCCAGGCTGGCAGCTTGATTTGATGTACCGGTTATTTTTTGCAATACAACAATAAAAATTGCATTACCAGGAGACAAAAAATGAGTACCAGCGTCAACGCGGGAGCACGGCTGGACCGGCTTCCTATCGCCCCCTTCCATCGCCGTGTGATGATGCTGATCGGCATCGGCATGTTCTTCGACGGTTTTGATATCTACATCGCGGCCACTGTGCTGGGATCGACGCTTAACAGCGGTTTTTCCACACTGCCGCAAAATGCACTGTTCGTATCCTGCACTTTCATCGGCATGATGCTCGGTTCTTTCATGACCGGCTTCCTGGGTGACCGTTTTGGCCGCCGCTTTACCTACCAGTTCAACCTGCTGCTGTTCGGCGGCGCTTCGTTCCTGGCGGCCTTTGCGCCAAATATGACGATACTGATCCTGCTGCGTCTGGTCATGGGCATAGGCCTGGGTGCGGAAAACGTGGTCGGCTATTCAACCCTGACCGAGTTTGCGCCGGCACGGGTGCGCGGCAAATGGCTGGGCGGCATGGCGGTGTTTGTCGTCAGCGGCCTGCCGGTCGCCGCGCTGATCGGTACCTATGTGATTCCCGCATTTACGTGGCGCGCAATGTTCATTCTCGGCGGCATAGGCGGCATCGTTGTCTGGTACATGCGAAAATCGCTGCCCGAATCACCCCGCTGGCTGGAGTCGGTAGGAAGGGTGGAAGAAGCGGAAGCGCTGATGCAGAAGATAGAAGCCGAAGTATCGCGCGGCCAGCCTCTGCCCGCGCCGGAAAAGCAGACCGTCGCGCCGCCGTCGCGCAGCCTGTCCAGCCTGTGGAGTCCGGCGCTGCGCTCGCGCATGCTGGTCGGCTGCGTTTCGCTGATCGTCATCAATACGCTGCTGTACGGTTTCATTACGTGGCTGCCGACTTTCTTCGTCAAACAGGGGTTGACCATTGCTACCTCGTTCCAGTATTCGATGCTGATGTCGATAGGCGCACCCATAGGTTCAGGCATAGGCGCGCTGACGGCGGATAAATGGGGGCGCAAGCCGACCATTACGATATCGGCGCTGGCAGCGATCCTGTTCGGTTTCATCTATCCGTTCGTCAACGATCCGATATTGCTGCCGGTGATAGGCTTCGCGCTGACAGTGCCTATCTATGTACTGGTTGCGCTGCTGTTTGCAATCTATATTCCTGAGCTGTTTCCTACCGAAGTGCGCCTGCGCGCTTCCGGCATATGCAATACCTTCGGCCGCGGGGCCACGATCGTTACGCCTTTCCTCGTGGTGTCGCTGTTTACCAACTTCGGCATACGCGGCGTGCTGACACTGATGATAGGGCTGCTGATCGCAATGATCGCGGTGGTGCTGCTGTTCGGCGTAGAATCAGGCAAACGCAGCTTGGAGCAGATGGAAGAAGATCGATTAATGGCTATACGTTCTAGAGAGGCATGACATGAGTAATACCAAGCAGGAAGCAGTGTTCGCGCAAATGAAGGTATCCGTGGACGGGCACAATGTCAGCGCGCGCGTCGGCGGCGAAGGGCCGCCCATTGTCCTGTTCCATTCGCTGCTGGCGGATGACACCAGTTTTGACAGGATCGCCGGGCCTCTGGCGCAGACGCATCAGGTGTTTATCCTGAACTTGCCGGGTTTTGGCGCGTCGGACCGTGTCGATGGCGGCCTGGAGGCGATGGCGGACCGGCTGGCCGGTGCCTTCGGCAAGATGGAATTTACACAAAAGCCCATCTTCCTTGGCAACGGTTATGGCGGCTTTATTGCGCTGATGGCGGCGATCCGCCATCCGGGTATCGCGGAGCGCCTGGTACTGGCCGATTCAGGTGCGGCGTTCTCCGAACCCGGCAGGGCGGCCTTTGTCGGCATGTCCGCTGGCGCAAAGGCCAAGGGCCTCGCCGGTATTGCCGATGTAGCGATGCGCCGCCTGTTTTCTCCAGCCTACCAGGCAGAAAACCCGGCGCTGATTGAAGAGCGCCGCCGCCGCTTCATTGAAGTGGACCCGGAAACCTTCCACAATGCCTGTCATGCGCTGGCAAACCTGGATGCGCGCAGCCAGCTCTCTTCCGTGACCGTGCCGGTGCTGGTGCTAGCTGGTGAGTTTGATGAGGCGACGCCGCCTGAAATGTCCAGGGAACTGGCAG
Organism: Undibacterium sp.; assembly: GCA_043726505.1. Taxonomy (GTDB): domain Bacteria; phylum Pseudomonadota; class Gammaproteobacteria; order Burkholderiales; family Burkholderiaceae_D; genus Undibacterium. The sequence continues at coordinate 14,995 of JAYSKH010000424.1, forward strand.
CCGGCCTACCCAATGCCGAGCTGCACATATTGCCGGGCTGTGCCCACGTTCCTCAGTTGCAGGAGCCGCAGCTATTCATGTCCGCCATTGCAAAGTTTATCGGTAACTGATTGCAGTAGTGTCTGGTTTCAGGCTTTGAGCAATTGCTGCCATTGCTCGTCGCTCCAGCGCAGCAGATCCTCGGCGCCGGAAGTGCGCAGGTGCTGGCCGCCATCAATGGCGATCATTTCGCCGTTGATGTACGAAGCAAAGTCGGATACCAGGTAGGCTGCCAGATTGGCCAGCTCCACCGGGTCACCATTCCTGCCTAGCGGGTTTGCATGGCCACCGGACTGCCGGCCTGCAGGATTCAGGTTGGCGGAGGATGCTGCCGTTGGAAAAGGACCGGGCGCAATCGCAACCAGCCGGATATCCTTGGGCCCCCATTCCACCGCCAGGCTGCGAGTCATTGCCAGTAGTGCAGACTTGGCCATCGCAGACGGTACCGTGAATGCGCGGCCGGTAACGGTGGATGTGGACAGTATGCTCAGCACGGTGCCCACACGGTGGTCTGCTATCCAGCGTTTCCCGGCAGCCAGCGTACAGTACAGCGCGCCATGCAGCGTAACGCCGAGAATGGCATCAGCGGCACGGGCAGACAAACTCTCGGTACGCGCGATAAAGCTGGCGGCGGCGTTGTTGACCAATACATCCAGCGGGCCGTCTTCCCCTATACGCTGCATCATCGCTTCCACGGCATCCGGATCGCGGATGTCGCAGGCAATGGTGGCGATGCTTGTTTCGCTGCCAAATTCGCTGCCAAATTCGCTGCGAAGTTGTATTGCTGCCTGCTCCAGCACATCGGGCCTGCGGCCGCAGATCACCAGCGTAGCGCCCAGTTCGACAAAACGCCGGCTCATTGCGTATCCCAAGCCGGTGCCGCCGCCGGTGACGAGGATACGCTTTCCTTTCAACAGATCGTGGCTGAACATCGCAGGCTAACGGTTGGCGGTATTACCGCGCGCCGTCAGGTCGGACCAGAAGTTGACGCTGCCCCGGTTGATGGCGTCACGTCCGAGCTGTTTCGCCCATTCCGCTTCCGAGCCGAACTCGGCCCGCCACGACCAGAGCCTGCGGGTCGCATAGTGCAGTGAATGCTCATAGGTAAAGCCGATCGCGCCATGCACCTGGTGGCCTATGCTGGCGGCCAGACCGGCAGCCTGGCCGGTGCGGATCTTGGCAACCGCGACGCCAAAAGTGCGCGGGCTGGATGCCGCCGCTTCGCATGCCGCCAGCGCCACGGTCTGGGCGGATGTCACTTCTCCTGCCAGCGCCGCCAGCGATTGCTGTATTGCCTGGAACTTGCCTATGCTGCGGCCGAACTGCACCCTGTCATTCGCGTACTGCACTGAGTCGCGCAGGATGGATTCCACCGCGCCGGCCATCATCGCGGCGCGCGCCAGGCCGCCATACAGTGTCACTGGTGCTGCGGGCAACTGGTCACAGTATGCGTAGGCATCGCAGCGCGCATGCTTGAACACTACCTCGTCGCGCGGTTCTTTCGCGACGTTGCTGCCGCCGTGGATACTGACGCCCGGTGCGGAGGTGCTGACGATGGCAAGCACCTGCCGGTCGCCTATCCGGC